>CAJLCM010000068.1:0-10423 GCA_905205145.1 uncultured Collinsella sp. | reverse complement strand
TGTCGACGCCGATCCGACCGAGGTCGCCGAGAAGCTGTCCAAGGCTATGCTCAAGATTACCGTTGACGGTCTGACCGGCAAGCTCACCTGGAACGATAAGGGCCAGGTCCAGAAGGAGCCCACGGCGTACGTCATCACCGACGGCAAGTACGTACAGGCCTAATTGGCCGCCTTACATAGAGCGGTTTTGATCCCAAGCAGGGGAGGTTTTGGCCTTCCCTGCTTGCTTGGTATCTAGGGACAGTGTAACGTCCCTGTTTCATACATTAACTGGAAACCTATTCGAAAGGGGGATGTGGAACATGACGGTCTTTATCCAATACCTGGTCAACGGCCTGTCCATGGGCAGCGTCTACGCCATCATCGCGTTGGGCTACACCATGGTCTACGGTATCGCCAAGATGCTCAACTTCGCTCACGGCGATGTCATCATGGTCGGTGCCTATGTCTCGTTCTGCGCCACGTCGTATCTCGGCCTCCCGGGCTGGGCATCTGTAGTTCTCTCTTGTGTGGTCTGCACGGTTCTCGGTGTTCTCATTGAGGGTCTGGCCTATAAGCCGCTGCGCCAAGCAGGCCCGCTGGCCGTTCTGATCACGGCCATCGGCGTGTCTTACTTCCTGCAGAACGCCGCGCAGCTTCTGTGGGGCGCCACGCCCAAGAACTTTACTTCGCTCGTCACCTTCCCGGTGCCGGAGTTCTTGGCCAAGTTTAACGTAAGCGCCGTCTCGCTCGTCACCATCGTCGCCTGCCTGGTTATCATGGCCGGCCTGATGTTCTTTACGGGCAAGACCAAGATGGGCAAAGCCATGCGTGCCGTGTCCGAGGACAAGGCCGCCGCTCAGCTCATGGGCATCAACGTCAACCGCACCATCTCGATGACGTTTGCCATCGGCTCTGCCCTTGCCGCTATCGCCGGCGTGCTGCTGTGCTCCTACTCGCCGGTGCTGCAGCCCACGACGGGTGCCATGCCTGGCATCAAGGCCTTCGACGCCGCCGTCTTCGGTGGCATCGGCTCCATCCCCGGCGCCTTTGTCGGTGGCATTCTCATCGGCATCATCGAGGCGATGGCGCAGGCTTACATTTCCACGAGCCTTGCCAACTCCATCGTCTTTGGTGTTTTGATCATCGTCCTGCTCGTCAAGCCTGCCGGCCTCTTGGGCAAGTACGTCCCCGAGAAGGTGTAGGTGAGCGTTATGAAGTTTCTTAAAGACAAGCAGACGCGTCACGACTTTGTCACGTACGCCATGTGCGTTGTGGCGTTCGCCATCGTGTTCTTTATGCAGTCCAACCACATGATCCCGCGCATGATTGCCGGTCAGCTGGTTCCCATCACGGCCTATATCGTCATGGCCATCTCCCTTAACCTTGTCGTCGGCATTGCGGGCGACTTGTCGCTGGGCCACGCGGGCTTTATGAGCGTCGGTGCCTATACGGGCATCGTCACTGCCGTCGCGCTGGAGAGCACCGTTCCGTCCGATCCGATGCGTCTGATCATCAGCATTGTGGTCGGCGCTATCGCCGCTGCCATCTTGGGCTTCTTGATCGGTATTCCGGTCCTGCGCCTGAGCGGCGACTATCTGGCCATCGTGACCCTCGCTTTTGGCGAGATTATCAAAGAGGTCGTCACCTGTCTCATTGTGGGCGTCGATTCCCGCGGCCTGCATGTGATCTTTAACATCACGGGTAACTCCACAATCGACGACCTGCACCTGCTCGAGGACGGCACCGCCATCATCAAGGGCGCGCAGGGCGCATCGGGCGTGTCGACCTATTCGACCTTCCTTGCCGGCGCAATCCTGGTTATGGTCGCGCTCGTGATTGTGCTCAACCTGGTTCGCAGCCGTACCGGTCGTGCCATTATTGCCGTGCGCGACAACAAGATTGCTGCCGAGTCTGTGGGCATCTCCGTCACCCAGTACCGCATGATCGCCTTCGTGGTTTCCGCTGCCCTCGCCGGTGCTGCCGGAGCTCTGTTCGGCGGTAACTTCTCGCAGCTTTCCGCTACTAAGTTCGACTTCAATACGTCCATCCTCATTCTGGTGTTCGTGGTCCTGGGCGGCCTGGGCAACATGCGCGGCTCCGTCATCGCCGCGGCGCTGCTCACGGTGCTCCCCGAGCTGCTCCGTCAGTTCTCGGACTACCGCATGCTCATCTACGCCATCGTATTGATTCTGGTCATGGTCTTTACCAACAACCCACAGCTCAAGGCGTTCTTCGCACGCATTAAGGACCGCTTTGCTTCCAAGAAGGAGGTGGCAGCCGATGCCCAGTAAGTTTGAGTTCAACAAGGGCAAGATGGTCCCGTATCCTTCTGGCGCCATCGTTCCCGACCGCGACTTGGGCCAGCGCCCGGCGCTCGAGTGCATCCACCTGGGCATTGAATTCGGCGGCCTTAAGGCGGTAGACGACTTTAGCCTAACCATCGGCAAGACCGAGATCGCCGGTCTCATCGGCCCCAACGGTGCCGGCAAGACCACGGTCTTCAACCTGCTCACCAAGGTGTACCAGCCTACGCACGGCACCATCCTGCTCGACGGTGAGGACACTTCGGGCAAGTCGGTCTACCAGGTCAACCGCATGGGTATTGCCCGTACGTTCCAGAACATCCGCCTGTTCAACACTATGACGGTGGAGGACAACGTTAAGGTCGGCCTGCACAACCAGGAGCGCTACTCCGGCTTTGAGGGCGTGCTGCGCCTGCCGACGTATTGGAAGCACGAGAAGGCCGCCCACGAGCGCGCCATGGAGCTGCTGTCCATTTTTGACATGGAGCACCTGGCAAATGAACAGGCCGGCTCGCTTCCTTACGGCGCTCAGCGTCGTCTGGAAATCGTCCGCGCGCTTGCCACCAACCCCAAGCTGCTGCTGCTCGACGAGCCTGCCGCCGGCATGAACCCGTCCGAGACCGCAGAGCTCATGGCGAACATCGTCAAGATCCGCGACACCTTCGGCATCGCCATCATGCTTATCGAGCACGACATGTCGCTCGTCATGAATATCTGCGAGGGCATCTGCGTGCTTAACTTTGGTAAGGTTATCGCCAAGGGCACGGCAGAGGAAATCCAGAACAACGACGCCGTTATCGAGGCATATCTGGGTAAGCAGGATAAGGGGGAGAACTAAATGGCAGAGCCGATGCTTTCCGTCTACAACATCAACGTCTGGTACGGCGCCATCCACGCCATCAAGGACATCTCCTTTAACGTTAACGAGGGCGAGATCGTGGCCCTGATCGGTGCCAACGGTGCCGGCAAGTCCACAACGCTCAAGACCGTCTCGGGCCTGCTGCGCTCCAAGACCGGCTCCATCAAGTTTATGGGCGAGGACATTACCCATACGCCTGCCGACAAGCTGGTGGGTAAGGGCTTGGCCCAGGTTCCCGAGGGTCGTCGCGCCTTTTTGCAGATGACGGTTGAGGAGAACCTGGAGATGGGTGCCTATACGCAGCCCAAGTCCACGGTGGCTCCGGGCCTGGAGCGCGTCTACGAGCAGTTCCCGCGCCTAAAGGAACGTCGTCGCCAGGTCGCCGGCACCCTTTCAGGCGGCGAGCAGCAGATGCTCGTTATGGGGCGCGCCCTTATGAGTAACCCCAAATTGCTTATGCTCGACGAACCTTCCATGGGTCTGGCGCCGATTCTGATCGAACAGATCTTCCAGATTGTCGAGGACCTGCACAAGGCCGGCACCACGGTGCTTCTGGTCGAGCAAAACGCGCAGATGGCGCTTTCCATCGCCACACGCGGTTACGTGCTCGAGACCGGCAAGATCACCATGACCGGCACCGGCCAAGAGCTCCTGCACGACGACAACGTCCGCAAAGCTTACTTGGGCGGTTAATCCATTCAACGAAGGGGCGCTGACTATCCTGGTCAGCGCCCCTTTTTTGGTGCAAGGGAGTCAGGTTGCTTTGCACCATAAACAGTCCCTATTCCACCGCAACTTCATGGGGATGTGTGACAATGCCCGTCGGAAAACATCTGCTGTCTTTGGGGGTCTATCTATGCTGTACGAGTTTTGTGCCGAGAACTTTGAGTGGGTGCCGGCAGCTATCGATGCCGGTGCAAAGCGCATCGAGCTGTGCGACAACCTTGCCGTTGGTGGCACCACGCCTTCTGCCGGCGTTATCAGCGCTACAGTCAGCTATGCTCACGAGCATGACGCGCGAGTGATGTGCATGATTCGCCCGCGTGGTGGTGACTTTCATTACAACCAAGACGAGCTGCGCATGATGGAGATGGACCTGGGCCTTGCCGTAAGCGCCGGCGTTGACGGCTTGGTCTTTGGCTGCTGCAAGCCCTGCGCTGGCGGATGGGCGCTCGACGAGCTTACGTTGGGCGCCCTCGTGATGGCCGCGGGCTGCGCGACCGAGGAATGCAAGCGTGAGCCCATCGACATCACTTTCCACATGGCGTTTGACCAGCTCTCGCCCGAGGCTCAACTCGACGCGATTGACATACTCGCCGACTGCGGCATCACGCGCATCCTGACGCATGGTGGCGCTGCCGGAACGCCGATCGAGGACAACCTGGAACACCTGTCGCGTCTTGTCGAGTATGCGGGCGACCGCCTGACCATCCTTCCTGGCGGCGGCATTTCTACGGCCAACCGCGATACCGTGGCGGCGGCATTGAGCGTCTCCGAGCTCCATGGCACCAAGATCGTGCCGCTGGAGGCGTAACCCGTGGCGCTGGTATTTGACGTTCAGCAGGCGAACGGTAAGCCCGACGACAACCGGCGCCCTGGCACCGCGTGCCCCTTTTGCGATACCGAGGAACTTGCCAATATCATCCGGCGCGATGGTGACTGCATCTGGCTCGAGAATAAGTTCAAAACCCTGCGCGCCACCCGTCAAACCGTGCTGATCGAGTCGGCCGACCACGATGCAGACCTGGCGACCTATGAGCCGGATGAACTCCACCATGTGATGCGGTTTGCCCTGGGTTGCTGGCAGCAGATGATCGATTCACAGCAGTATCGAAGCGTGCTCATGTACAAGAACAAGGGTCCGCTCTCGGGCGGTAGTCTCGTTCATCCGCATATGCAGATCGTGGGTTTGGAGCAGGAAGACGGCTATGCTTCGCTGACTTCTGCCAATTTTGAAGGCATCAATGTCTGGCAACAGGGGAGAATCGCGGTCAACATCTCAACCGAACCGATCATGGGGTTCTTTTAGATCAACGTTTCGGCCCCGCAAGGAATCGCCGCTAGCGATGACACAAGAGACCAAGCCGAGGCGGATCTCTTCGCCGATGCGATCCAGGTAGCTCTGCGCTATATCCTGAACGAGCACCACGGTGGTCGCGCAGAGTCGTACAACTTGTTCTTCTATCACCTGGGCGGTCGGACCATTGCCAAGGCGCTGCCGCGTTGGGTGGTTTCGCCCTACTTTGTCGGCTATCGTTTGGCCCAGGTCAATGCCGAGACAACGCTCGATATCGATGCTGAGCGCCTACGTGCGCATATGGAAACGCTCGTATAGCAAGACTAACACCCGCGTAATGCGGACAGTCTAGCGTGCCATGGCGTCGCGGCCGGCCTCGACCCGCTTGCGCTGGGCGGCGCGCTCCTCGCCGGTCAGACACTCAAAGAGATGTCCGATAAGCGAGGCGAGTATCTGCTGAAACAGCGTTCCGCACATGACGGGAAACACGACTTCGCCCGGAAAGTACTGCGTGGCGATGACGGCGCCCGAAGAGATGTTACGCATGCCGCAGGTAAAGCACATGGTAGTCGTCTCGCTATATGGCAGATGGAGCGCACGGGCGACCAGAAAACCGACGACAAAGCCGCTGATGGCGAAGGTCAAAATAAAGAGGGCGACTTCTAGGCGCACCGCGTTCATGTGCAGCACGTACTCGCTCATGGCGGTGGAGTTGGATGCGATGACACCCATCATCATGAACTTGCAGGCGGGCGAGAGCGCAGGGGAGAGCTTCTCGTGTCCCCATCCACGCGTGAGCTCGTTGATCACGATGCCGAGCACGGCGGGGATGGCGATCATAAAGGCCATGTCCTGCATCATGCTCGGCACATCGATCGAGACGGTGGCACCCAGCAAGAGCTTCAGCGTGAGCGGAATCGTCACAGGCGAGATAACCGAGGACGTCAGGATAATGGTGAGCGCGAGCGGGCCGTTGCCGCCGAACATGCTAATCCACATAAAGGCAGTGACCGCCACGGGTACGCTGTACTCGAGCACGATGCCGCAGACAAGGTTGGGATTGGAGCCAAAGAACAGCGATCCCATGGCATAAGCTGCTATGGGAATAAGCACCGCCGAGACGAGCAGCGCCAAAATCAGGTGCAGGGGACGACGGAACACCTCAGCGACCTGGTGGAAGGTGTTGCTGAGCGCACCTTGGAACGTCATAAAGGCGAAGAGGGCGGGGACGATGGGCTTGAGTACGCCGATCTGCTGGGGAAAGAGCACGCCGAGCGTTACGCAAATCGGAACGATGACCTGCATATGCCCCGCGAGGAACTTTCCCAGTCCAACCCATTGCTTCATATGCCCCGTGACTCCCTTTATCCGCGAACTCGTTTGTATGGACATGCTAGACGCTCGTATGTGTCCGTGCGGCTGAAACGCTCGATTATTTCGAGGCTATTACCGTCATCGTTTACCGAAACCACGGCGTGCTGCGAGGTTCTGCGTCCGTGCCGCACGGTATAATAAATCCGTTCAACAGATCTGCCTGCCGAAGCGGGCATACACAGAGGACTCATCGCTATGAACCGTGAGAGGTATCGCGGCGACCTGCCCCTATCGGGGGTGGGAGCCTATGTCATCGCTTAAGACGACGCATCGCTGGGCGGTCGCTCGGCAAAACCCCGAGCTCGAAAAGGAGCTTTCGGCTGGCCTGGGCATACCCGGGCTGGTGGCGCGCATTATGGTTGCACACGGCATTACATCCATCGAGGAAGGCCAGCTGTTTTTGACACCTTCGCTCGATCGCGACTGGGCCGACCCACTCATTATCCCGGGCATGTCGGTCGTTGCCGACCGCGTCGAGCGTGCTATTCGCAACCACGAGCACATCGCGGTCTTTGGCGATTTTGACGTTGACGGTATTACGTCGACCTGCCTGTTGACCGAGGCACTGCGCACGTTTGGCGCCAATGTCACACCATTCATCCCGCACCGCTTTGACGAGGGATATGGCCTTTCGCGCGCGGCGCTCGACCGCGTCAACGAGCTCGCCCAACCCAATCTGATCGTGACCGTTGATAACGGTATCGCGGCGAAGGAGGAGGTCTCCTATCTGGAGAGCCTGGGAATCGATCTGGTGGTCACGGACCATCACGAGCCCTCCGATCAGGTGCCGCAGGGCGTGCCCCTAACCGACCCTAAGCTTGAGAACGAGGGTCCCTCGCGCGAGCTTGCCGGTGCTGGCGTGGCACTCAAGCTGGTGCAAGTCCTGGGCGAGCGTTTGGGCAAATCGTCGTATTGGCGTTCGTTGATTGAGGTCGCGGCGCTGGGTACCGTGTCCGACATGATGCCGTTGACGCCCGAGAACCGCGCGCTGGTCGCCGAGGGCATCCAGCAGATGCGCGTGACAGCTCGTCCCGGCTACATCGCGCTGGCAGCGCTCGCCAAGGCGGACCTCTCCAGCATTACGGCCGATGGCCTGTCGTTTTCGCTCATTCCTCGTCTGAATGCTGCCGGCCGCATGGCTGATCCCAAGCTGGCGCTCGACCTGCTGCTTGCCCGCGACCCCATCGAAGCGAGTGCGCTTGCCGCCGAGCTCGAGGAAATCAATCGCCAACGCCGCGAGATCGAGGCGGAGCTCACACGCGATGCCATGGCGAAGGTCGAGGAGACTTATGACGGCGGTCGCGCGATCGTCGTGGGCGGCGAGGGCTGGCACGAGGGCGTCAAGGGTATCGTAGCGAGCCGTCTGACCAACCGTTATCACGTGCCGGCGCTGCTTTTCTCGATCGAAGACGGTATCGCTCGCGGTTCGGGTCGCTCGGTGGGCAAGGTCAACCTGTTCGACGCCGTCGAGCGTTGCTCCGACCTGCTGATTCGTCGCGGCGGGCATGCGGGTGCGGTGGGCGTGACCATCGAGGCGTCCAAGCTCGACGAGTTCCGTCGACGTCTTTCCGCCGTGCTGTCCGAGCTTCCCGCCGAAGACTTTGAGGACACCGACGAGGTTGCCGCCACGGTCGACCTTTCCGAGTTGAATATCGAGACTATAGAGCAGATCTCCCGTCTTGAGCCGTTTGGCCAGGGCAACAAGGTGCCGCTGTTGGCGGCCGAGGGCGTGACAATGTGCGATCGCGCCGTGGTGGGCAAAACCGGCGAGCACATGCGCTTCGTGGCTACGGATGGCGCTGCGAGCGTTCCGGCCATCATGTTCCGTGTGCCGCAGATCGATAAGCTCATCAATTGCGATAGCGCCGTCGATTTGGTGTTCGAGGCCGTGGCCGAGCATTGGCAGGGGCGTGTGAAGCCCAAGCTCATGATCAAGGATGTTCTGGTCCGCGATACCACGCTGCTCAGCGTCGACGATCCGGCATGCGAGCTTCGTCGTGGCGTGCAGCCGGCGGATTCCGGCCTGCGCCTGGAGTCGCGTAAGCGCGAGACGCTCGCCCAGCTTTCCTATACCGAGCTCACGCGCTCGCTTATCCATAGCTTTATCGGATCGAACCAGCCGCACCGCGCGCAGGTTGAGGCGCTCGACGCCTTGGCCGATCACCAGAGTGTCTTGGCGGTTATGGGAACGGGCCGCGGCAAGTCGCTCATCTTCCACGTGCATGCCGCACGCGAGGCGATCCTTCGCGGGCGTGCGAGCATTTTTGTCTATCCGTTGCGTGCGCTCGTTGCCGACCAGGCCTATCACCTCTCATCGACGATGGCTGCGCTCGGCATTGGCGTGGGCGTGCTGACCGGCGAGACCGTGGAGGCAGCGCGCGATGACGTGTTTGCCGGCCTGGCTTCGGGCCGCACCGGCATCGTGCTCACGACGCCTGAGTTCCTGTCTATTCACCGCGACCGCTTTGCGCGCTCGGGGCGCATCGGTTTTGTCGTTATTGACGAGGCGCATCATGCCGGCCTTGCCAAGGGCGGCGACCGTAGCGCCTATCTCGACATGCCCGATATCCTCAAAGCCCTGGGCGATCCGGTCGTTATGGCTGCGACGGCCACCGCGACGGCTCCGGTCGTGGCCGAGCTTGCCCGTATGTTGCCGATCACTCGCACGGTGGTCGACGAGACGGTGCGCGAGAACCTGCAGCTCGAGGACGACCGAGATCTTGCGAGCCGCGAGAACCGTTTGGTGTCGATCGTGGCGACGGGGGAGAAGACCGTCATTTACGTCAATTCGCGCGACCAGTCCGTGGCGCTCGCCAAGACGTTGCGCAAGCGTGTGCCCGATTGCGCAACCCATATCGCGTTCTATAACGCGGGGCTTGCGCGTTCCGATCGCCGCCGCGTGGAGGAAGCATTCCGAGACGGAAGCCTCAGCTGCATTGTTTCAACCTCCGCCTTTGGCGAGGGTGTCAACCTACCCGATATCCGCCATGTCGTGCTGTACCACATGCCGTTTGGCGGCATTGAGTTCAACCAGATGAGCGGACGTGCCGGCCGCGATGGCCAGCCCGCCGTGATCCATCTGCTCTATTCGTCGCGCGACGCCCGCATTAACGAGCGCCTGCTCGACTGCTATGCGCCCGAGCGCGACGAGCTCGTCACGCTCTATCGCGCGCTGCAGACCATGTGGCGCTCCAACCGCGGCAAAACCGGGGACGATTCCTTTAGCGCGAGCGATATCGACATCGCGCAGATGTGCCTTGCCATCGATGCGCGCACGCCGGTCGACGAGCGTTCGGTGGAAAGCGGCCTGGGAATCTTCGAAGAGCTTGGTTTCTGTCGAGTTTCGGGGTTTGACGACACTCGTCGCATCGCGATGGCCGAAAACCCCGGCCGCGTGCAATTGAGCAGGTCAATTCGCTATTTGGAGGGCTTGCGCTCGCGCATGGAGTTTTCGGCTTTCCGGAGCTGGGCACTCGATTCGTGCGCTTCTGATATGCTAGCCAAAGTTAACCGCCCGATCGTACCGCGGGCCTAGGGGAAGGGGACCTCGATGGATGCCGCAGCCCGTACCGCCCATGATTCCACCCTCCAGCCGTTTTCGGAGATGGAGCACTATAAGCATGCCGATGAGCTGCCGCCCGAGATTATGGCGGACAGCTACGACAAGCTGGAGCGCCTGTGCCTCAAATATATGAATGAGGACGACTTCTCCAAGGTGGAGCAGGCCTACTGCTTTGCTGCCGAGAAGCATTGCAACCAAAAGCGGCGCTCGGGTGAGATGTACATTAACCATCCTGTCGAGGTGGCTATCATTCTGGCAGACCTCAAGATGGACTGCGACGTGGTGTGTGCCGCGCTGCTGCACGATACCGTCGAGGATACTGAGAC
>CAJLCM010000067.1:0-10588 GCA_905205145.1 uncultured Collinsella sp. | reverse complement strand
CCGCGCCCGTGCCGCCGCTGCGCCTGCGCCTGCACCGAGCGATGCCTCGGCCTATGCGAGCAATATCATCAACGCCACACCGCAGCTGCCGGCCTATGTCCTGCGCCCCGAGAGCTATGACGACGTGGAGACCGTGGTGCGCCGCGTTCGCACCAAGCAGCCTGTCGCACTGATTTTTGTGGGCGTACGCACCGAAGTTGCCAAGCGCGTCTTGGACTTCTCTTACGGCTTTGCCTGCGGTCTGGGTGCCACGGTCAAGGAGGTGGGCGACCGCGTGTTCATGGTGCTGCCCGCCGGTTGCGAGGTCAAAGATTCCGATCTCAAGAAGCTTCGTGCCGACGGCTACCTTAAGTAAAGACAAGACGAGGAGATTCCCATCAACATCTACACTATCGTCCAGCTGGTCAATACGCTGTTCAACTTCTATTCCACGCTCATTGTCGTCTACTGCTTTATGACGTGGATTCCCATGAAGCAGGGTGGTTTGCTTCAGGATATTGCCGCGGTGCTTGATAGCGTGTGCGGTCCGTGGCTCAACCTGTTCCGTCGTTTCATCCCGCCGATGGGCGGTATCGATTTTTCGCCGGTCGTTGCGATTATTGCGTTGCAGTTGGTGCAGAGGCTGGTTCTGCAGCTTCTTATAGGTATACTCGTGTAGAACTGTCTTAGTAACTTACGTCGGGCGTGTAGCGCCGAGGCGATGAAAAAGGAGACTTGTTATGGCTATTACCCCTGCAGACATCCAGGCTCAGACTTTCTCTGAGGCCAAGCGTGGCTACGATCCTGCTGAGGTCGACGTCTTCTTGGAGACGCTGTCCTCCGAGGTTGACGCTATGCTCGCTAAGATCGTCGACCTTAAGGGTCGTCTGACTGCTACCGAGCAGCAGCTTGCCGATGCGCAGGCTCAGCTTGCCCAAGCTCAGGATGCCACCGCCCAGGCCGTTCCTGCCGCCCCCGTGGCTGCTCCCGCCCCTGACTTCTCCGCTCAGGAGCGCCAGATTTCCGCTGCCCTGATCGCTGCCCAGCAGACCGCTGAGACCATCGTCAACGATGCCAACGAGAACGCTGAGCGTATCCGCAACGAGGCTGACGCCAAGGCCCGCGAGGTTATCCGCCAGGCTCTGACCGAGAAGCAGGCCGAGCTCGAGGAGATCGATCGTCTCAAGGCTTCCCGTGAGGAGTTCAAGGCAGAGTATCTCAAGCTCATCCAGCACTTCATGGACGATGCCCAGAATTCCTTCCCGGCCGACCTCATGGCCTCCACGCCGGTCGGTTCTGCCGCTTCTCCTGCGGTGACTGTTCCCGCCGAGCCGCTGCCCGTCGCTGACCCGGTTGTCCCCGTGGCCGATCCCTTCGCCCCGATCGACAACTTCGCTGCCGACGACCTAGACTAACATTCGGCCTACAATTTAGTGCCTAGAAAGGACCCGCAGCTTGCGGGTCCTTTTTTATGACTGTACCGGGGCGCGCAACATAAAAAACCGAGCCCTGCACATAGTGGCGCAGAACTCGGCGAACCGGTGAGCGGTCAAGGATAGGTTTTAGGGCATGTCCCAAAATCTACTTGAGGAGGAAGTCGGAGAGGGGAATGGTACGGGCCTCGCGATGCTCGGAATCGGCGATGTGGTCGGCAGGATATCCGCAGACGAGCATGTGATAGGGATAGACGCCCTCGGGCAGGTTGAACTGCTCCTGTGCCACCTCGGGCTTAAAATGGCATACCCAACACGTTCCCAGGCCCTGCTCGGTGGCCTCCATCATCATCTGATCGCACACTATGGACGTATCGATTTCACTGGAATTCATCTGGTCATACGGGCGCACCCAAGCGTCTTCGGTAACGCTACAAATAAGGAAGATGAGCGGAGCGCCAAAGATAGATCCATCACGAGCAAACCGAGGCTGACAAGCAGCAGCCTTCTCCAGAAGCTCAGGCGTATCCAGCACCATCACACGAGAAGGATGATTATTACAAGCAGAAGGAGCAATCCGCCCAGCCTCAACAATGGCATCCACCACAGCCTGCTCCACAGCCCGATCTTCAAACTCACGACAAGAATACCGACCCCGAGCCAGATCCAAATAACTCACAACCAAGCCCTCCAAATTCAGTGTATCAACCCAAAGCAAAACAAAGGGTACCCAAAGCCCGATCCAGCCAAACGTTTAAGGCGGTCCCAAAGTTCCCAATCGGGCTCAAAGGCCCTGTCAACAAAAGCCTCATTGCTTTCAAAGTATCAGCCAAAGTTCCCAATGGTGGTACGTAAGGCGAAGGGCCGGCCACGGTTTGCTTTCGAACGACTCTGCAAAGCAGCCGGAGTGAGAAAGCAAACCGTGGCCGGCCCTTCGCCGCCGGGACACGTACCCCCAATTAACTGTTCTTCATGACAATCGAATCCACAACATCGGCCACATTCTCGCAGCAGTCGGCGCAGTACTCCAGGAAGGCGTAGACGTCACGCCAAGCGATGACCTCGAGCGGATCCTTGCCGTTAACGTGCAGGTTGCGCATGGCGTTGATGTAGAGCTCGTCGGCCTCGGACTCGATGGTGTTGATCTGGATGACCAGCTCGCGCAGCGTTTTGGACTTGCGGTAGTTGGGAAGCTCGACCATCAGGTCTTTCATGGCGCGGCAGGCGTCAGTCACCTTGTGGGCGATGACGATGGCGTCGGGATGGATGCTCTGAATGTTGGTGAAGTAGACGCGCTGCACGACGCCCTCAATACGGTCGAGCACGGTGTCGAGCGCGCAGCTCATCAGATCCAGATCCTCGCGCTCGAGCGGGGTGATAAAGGCGGTGAGCAGGGCGTCTTCGAGCTCGTGGTGCTTCTTGTCTGCCGCATGCTCAATCGCATGCATCTTATTGAGCATGTCGTGAATCTGCGCGGGATCGAAGTTCTCAAAAATCTTGGTGAGCAGCTCTGCGGCCTGGACGGCGAGGTCGGCGCAAGCGACGTAGTTGTCAAAGTAGAACGAATCGGGTTTCTTTGCCATGGGTGGGTCCTTTCGAGGCGAAGACGGGTGGGCGAAGTGTTGCGGTCCGGATGGACGTTCGGTTTGATTAGAGGAACATCATGAACAGCTTGGCCATGACAAAGCTGATGAGTCCGCAGGCGGGGAAGGTGAAGAACCAGGTGAACATCATGTCCTTGACGACTCCGAAGTTGATGGCCGAGAGGCGCTTGACGGCACCGACGCCCATGATGGCGCAGGTCTTGATGTGTGTGGAGGACACGGGGATGCCGGTAAGGGTGGCAAGCAGCAGGTTCGCGGCGCCCGCGAGGTCGGCGGAGAAGCCCTGATACTTCTCGAGCTTAACCATGCTCTGGCCGACGGACTTGATGATGCGCTCACCGCCCACGCTGGTACCGATACCCATAGTGGCCGAGCACAGCAGCATAATCCAGATGGGGATGCCGGCATCGCCGACGCTGGTCTGGCCGTTTGCGAAGGCCACGCCTAAAAAGAGCACGCCGATGAACTTCTGTCCATCCTGCGCGCCGTGCATAAAGCTCATGGCCGCAGCGCTCGCGATCTGAGCGTATTTAAAGAAGACATTGGCACGTCGCCTGTTGGCGGCGGCGAAAAGAATCGAGACGAGTTTGCACAGGACCCAGCCCATGACAAAGCCCAGGCCGATGGAGAGCGCCAGGCCGTAGATGACCTTCATCCACTCGTGGACGTTGACGCTGCTCGCGCCGCCGAGGGCGATAGCGGCACCGGTCAGGCCGGCGATAAGGCTGTGGCTTTGCGAGGTGGGGATGCCAAAACGCGACGCTGTGGCGCCGTAGACGACGATGGAGAACAGGGCCGCGCACAGGCAGGCGAGCGCCATGGTGCTGTTTCCGCCAAAGTCGACGATATGCGAGATGGTATTGGCGACGCTCGCATTAAAGTGCGTCATGATGAGCACACCGAGGAAGTTGAATGCGGCGCTCATGAGAATGGCGGCGCGGGCGGGCATGCAACGCGTAGTGACGCAGGTCGCGATGGCGTTGGGCGCGTCGGTCCATCCATTGACGAAGATGGCGCCGAGCGCGAGGATCACGGTGACGGCAAGGACTGGGTTCGACACAATTTGGCCGAGGAAGGTTGAGAACGTTACGTCCATATATGGGCTTTCTCGAAGTTTGCAGGCACGTTACAAAAACATGATAAATCGTATCACCTCCTGCGGGTTTCTTTACCGAGTTCTGATGGGAGAAGTGAATTTTTTGGCACTAATATTGAATATTAGCCCTGTTGACCGCGGGTGTTCTTTTTGCTAACACACCATGAGGACACGTGTGCGTGCCCCAACATCCCAAAACCACAGTCTGTTCGCTTTACAATATGCAAACATGCGTTCGATAATAGGAGGCATGGAATATCGACAGACAGATGGCAAAACTCGGCGCGTGCACAAGCAGTATGTGGACGTCGTGGCTCGCATCCTCGCGGGCGGACAGGTCGTGCCGGTCACCGTCTGCTGGGTCGACGGTCGTTGCTTTACGATTGACGAAATTATCTCGACCACCGGGTTTGGCCTGATGGTCCACGGCATCCGTACGGCAACCTATAAGGTGCGTTTTGGCGGGCACGCGACCGAGTTGTATCTGGAGGACCAGACGCGCGAGCGGGCGGACGGCTCGCAGACACACGTGATGCGTTGGTGGGTCTGGGCCTTTGATCGCACGCTCGAGGGCGAGCGCCGTAGGTAAGGACGTACGGCATTCGGGTACAATGACAGGAATCTTGTCAGCTACTGCGCTGTCGCGGCGCTTTTGAAAGGACGAAATTATGAACGATATTCAGGGCTATCAGAACGGCCCCATCGAAACCGGCGCAAGCCGTGCCAAGGAGATGTCGCCGCGTGCGTATAATCTTGCCATGTCTGCCCTCATCTTCTTGGGCTTTTGTGCCATGGGCGTCGGTGCTTACTTTACGAGCACCATGTCGTTTGCGCGCATGATGATGAGCGGGGCTGCCCTACCGCTGGTTTTTGGCTCGTTTATTTTGACCATCGTCGGCATGGTCATGATGTCGGCCGCCGCCAGCAAGCAGTCCGTGGGCCTGTCCCTTGTGGGCTACGTAATCTTTGCGAGCACCTTTGGCCTGACCGCGTCGTTTGGCCTTGCCAACTACGACCTGCCCACCATCAACACTGCCTTTATCGCCACGGCCGCCATCACCTTTGTCTTTGGCGCCTTGGGCGTGACGTTCCCCAAGTTTTTCCAGCGCGTATATGGCATCGGTTTTGGCATTCTGCTCGCTACTATTCTGGTTGAGATCGTGCTGATGTTCATGGGCGTCTCACAGACCATCACCGATCTGATCGTGATCGTGGTGTTCGCCGGCTTTATTGGCTACGACACCTATGTTGCCACGACGGTGCCGCCTACGCTGCCCAACGCCGTGCTCATGGCGTCCAATCTGTTCGTGGATATTATCAACGTGTTCCTGCGCATTCTGAACATCCTCGGCCGTCGCGACTAGTGGCGAATTGCGGCGGTGCTTGCCGTACGTGCAAATCGATGCGAAAGGCGGTCCTTCGGGGCCGTCTTTTTTGTACGCGGCGGGGTATCATGGATGGGAAAAGCCGATAGCGGCAGAGACCGAGAAAGGTGACCACTTATGGCAGACGTCGACAACAGGAACCGTAACCGCAGGTCCAACCGAGCGGGTCAGCCCAATCCCAAGCGCGAGGCCCGTGCCAAGGCCGCCGAGCGTCACGTGGCAACTGTGTCCGAAGCGTGCGCCAAGGATATCGAGCGTTCGCTTGCCGGCGTGTGCGAGTTCGATGGTATGCCTGCCGGTTTTGTCGCGGCGATGAAGGCCAAGGTTCAGAGTGCTGTGGCCGCCGAAGAACAGGTTGCCGAGGACGTCGAGGGCGCGGAGGCTGCCGAGACCGAGACGGCGCCCGAGACCGAGGCAGCGCCTGAGCCTGCCGAGGAAATCGCCGAAGCTGAGTCCGCGCCTGCTGAGGAGCCCGCTCCGGTTCTGCCTGAGGTCACCGTGCTCGATGCCTCCGCCACGCAGGCCATCCTGGACAACGGTCGTGGCTATGCGCAGTTCTGCGACATGGCCGTGCTCGCCTTTGCCTCGTTCACCAACCCGGGCGGTGGCTACATCCAGGGCTATCTGGGCCAGGAGGCCACGCTGTGCGCCGATTCGTATCTGTACAACGTTCTCGATAAGCAGCGCAAATGGTACGGCGAGAACCGTCGCCGCAACATCAACTGCGAGCTTTACCGCAACCGTGCGCTGGTGGTGCCTGCGGTGCGCTTCGACCGCAACCACGTGCATGCATACGCCGACGTGATCGTGGCCGCCGCGCCCAACGTTAAGCGCGCCCGCCAGGAGTATCGCGTGAGCGACGATGCTCTGCTGGACGCCCTGCGCGACCGCATTCGCTTTGTGCTTGCCATCTGCGACGAGCTGGGTCGCGAGAAGCTCGTACTGGGCGCTTGGGGCTGCGACAACAACGGCTTTGACGCCGAGGCCGTGGCCGAGCTCTTCCGCAAGGAGCTCGCGTCGGGCGACTTTAAGGTCAAGCAAGTCTTCTTTGCCGTGCCTTCTACGCGCTGGGATGAGGATTTTGCCAAGTTCGAGCACGTGCTGGCAAACTTCCCCGAGCGCAACGAGGAGTCCTATGCCCAGGTTGCCGCTCGCGCTGCGGCAGCTCGCGCCGCCGAGCAGACCCAGGCTGCTACCGAGGATGATGAGGACGAGGACGATTGGCGCAAGTACCTGTAATTGGTACGTGCTGACAGATGGGTCGAGCCGGCGGGAGAGGCTGCTTCCGTCGGCTTTTTACTGAGCGAGGGGCTTACGATGAAAAACGTTCTATGCTTTGGCGACAGCAACACCTATGGTTACGATCCGGCGGGCATGCGCGACGGCACCGCGGTGCGCTATGCGCAGGATGTGCGCTGGTGCGGCGTGGCCCAACGTGACTTAGGCGAGGGCTGGCATGTAATTGAAGAAGGCCTCAACGGCCGCACGACGGTACGCGACGACATGTGCCATCTGGACACCAATCTTAACGGCATCCGCGCACTTCCGATGCTGCTCGAGGCCCATAAGCCGCTGGACGCCATTGTGATCATGCTGGGCACCAACGACTGTAAGACGGTCTTTAACGTGACAGCTTCCGATATCGCCCGTGGCGCCATGGCGCTGATTCGCGCCGTCCGCGCGTTTCCGTGGACCGACGCTGCGCCTTGTCCGCGCATTCTGCTGATGGCGCCTATCAAGATCAAGCCGCAAATCGCCGATGTATATATGACCGATTTTGACGAGCGTTCCGTCGAGGCCTCGGAGCATTTTGGCGAGTACTACGCACATGTGGCTGAGCAGTTTGGCTGCGACTTTTTGAATGCCGCCGACTTTGCCGAGCCGGGCGATATCGACTATCTGCATATGATGCCCGAAAGCCACGAGAGCTTGGGACATGCCGTGGCGGCCAAGCTCCAAGAGATGCTCGGTGAGTAGCACGGCCCCAAACCACCGCAAAGGTGCCTGTCCCCTTTGCGGTGGTTTGGGCTGCGAATCTTAATACTGCCACATGTGATTGACGGGGCCGGAACCTTTGCCCATGTCAAAGCCGGCGGCGAGGGCGCCCGTTAGGTAGGCCTTGCCCGCGTTGACGGCGTCGGCAAGATCCATGCCCTGCGCCAGCGCGCAGGCGATGGCGGACGAGAGCGTGCATCCGGTGCCGTGCGTGTTGTCGGTCTCGATGCGCTTGTGGCGGAACCACGTGGTGAGTGGATCTCCCAGATGGTTGCCCTCGTCGTCGAGTGGCGCGGGTTCGGCCAGTACATCGTTGGCCTCGTTGACAAGATGTCCACCCTTAACGAGGGATGCGCAACCAAAGCGGCGGGTGAGGAGCATGGCAGCATTTTGCTGCGTGCGCTCGGAGTCGACCTCGTAGTCGAGCAGGGCCATGGCCTCGGGAATATTGGGCGTGATAACCGTCGCTAGCGGGAACAGGCGGCGGGTGAGCGCCTCGGCGGCATCTTCGGCAATCAGCCGTGCGCCCGAGGTGGCTACCATGACGGGGTCGACGACCACGTTTGTCGCGTTCCAGGAGCTCAGGCGGTCGGCGATAACATCGATAATCTCGGCAGAGGAAACCATGCCAATCTTGACGGCTTTGGGGCGGATATCGTCAAAAACGGCATCGATCTGCGCCGCGACAATATCCGGGGAGATGTTCTGCACGGCGGTGACGCCCAGGGTGTTCTGTGCGGTGATGGCGGTGATGGCCGTCTCGGCATACAGGCGGTGCGCCGTGATGGTCTTGATGTCGGCCTGAATGCCGGCGCCACCGCTGGAATCGGATCCTGCGATGGATAGAACGGCAGGTACCTTACTGCGATCCATGTTCGCTCCCTTGTTCGGTCGGAATCAAATGGGTCTATAAGCCAGCATTATAAAGATGCCCGGGCCGACTCTATGTCGAACCCGGGCGGGCGATGCAATCTTTACGCAAATGCAAGCAAATGTTCACACGTCAACAATTGACAGGCACCAGCTCGCCGCCAGAAGCGGCCGCGGCGACAGGGCTAGTCCTCCATGCCGAGGTCGATCGTGGTGCCCTCGAAGATCTTGTTGACGGTGCGGACGGCACACATCTTGCCACACATGGTGCAAGTGCCCTCGGTGGCGGCGGGGGACTCCTCGTAGCGCTTCTTGCCCGTAACCGGGTCGAGCGCGCACTTCCACATAGCGTCCCAGTCGAGCTTGCGGCGTGCCTGGCCCATCTTGTCGTCCATGTCGCGGGCGTGGGGCACCTTTTTGGCGATGTCGGCGGCGTGTGCGGCGATCTTGGTGGCCATGAGGCCGTCGAGCACATCCTGGGCGTTGGGCAGGCATAGGTGCTCTGCCGGTGTCACGTAGCACAGGAAGTCGGCACCGGAGCTGGCGGAGATGGCGCCGCCGATGGCAGCGGTGATGTGGTCGTAACTAACGCCGATATCGGTCACCAGCGGCCCGAGCACATAGAACGGAGCATTGTGGCACAGGCGCTTCTGCAGTTTCATGTTGGCGGCGATCTCGTCGAGCGCCATGTGACCCGGGCCCTCGACCATGACCTGGACGCCGGCGGCCCAAGCGCGCTTGCACAGCTTGCCCAGCTCGATCATCTCAGCGGTCTCGGTGGCGTCGTTGGAGTCGTAGAGGCAGCCCGGGCGGCAGGAGTCGCCGAGCGAAATCGTCACGTCGTACTCGTGGCAAATCTCGAGCAACTCGTCGTAGAACTCATAGAATGGGTTCTCGTTACCGGTGACCTCCATCCAGCCAAACAGCAGTGAGCCGCCACGGCTCACGATGTTCATCAGGCGGCCGGTCTCCTTAAAGGTCTTGGTGACCGACTTGTTTATGCCGCAGTGGATGGTCATAAAGTCCACGCCGTCCTCGGCATGCGCGCGCACGACTTCGAACAGGTCGTCCTTGGTAAGCTTGACCAGTGGCTTTTCCATGTAGCCGATGGCGTCGTACATGGGGACGGTACCCACCATGAGCGGCGTCTCGTCGATGAGCTGCTGGCGGAACTGACGTGTCTTGCCCGAGTTGGAGAGGTCCATGATGGCATCGGCGCCAAAGTCCTCGGCGATCTTGACCTTCTTCCATTCCTCGGCGGCATCGGCCTTGTCGCCCGAGATGCCCAGGTTGACGTTGACCTTGGTGGACAGGCCCTCGCCGACACCAAAGGCGCGCATGCCCTTTTTGACGTGCACGATGTTGGCGGGAATGGCGATGCGGCCGTCGGCCACGCGCTCGCGGATGTACTCGGGGTCGCGATGCTCGCGCTCGGCGACTTCCTTCATCTGCGGCGTGATCTGCCCGGCACGGGCGAAGTCGATTTGCGTGACGAGCTTGGGCTCGGTCTGTGTGCTCATTGGCACGGCTCCCTTCGTTGGCATTACCCATATCAGGTTTGCGGGTCAGGGCGGGCGCGCCCAATCTCAGCCTGCCGTCTTGTCCCGCAAGCCCCCCGTTTATGTAATGGGCTCAAGTATAGCCTGAATGGGTACGATTGGGCCAACGAGCGTGCCTGTGGGGAGGCGAACATGGAAGACAAGCATCTATATCGAGAGACGCAATGGGATGTATCGGCCGAGGAGGGCCGTGCGCACCATGGGTTGGTCGCGATTGGCTTTGCGGTGCTTGCCGTGCTGGTGATTGCCTTTTGTATTTGGACGTTTGGCGGTCGCGGCGGCGCTGCCTGGGAGTTCGAGACTGATGATGCCCTGCCGATAATGACGGTGAGGGTCGCGGGCGGCAATACCGTTGCCGCACCGGGCGACTACTGGTATCCGCGCGACGAGTTTGTGCAGCTGCAGTTGAGCGGCGGGTCTATTCCGGGTGAAGAAATCGAACGCGTGACGTTTGATGAGGCACTCAAAACACTCACGGTGAAGCTCAGAGATCAGGGCGATGTGCCTACGACCATGGATATCGCTCTGACGGAGTGGCGTCTGGAACCTCCGTCGGGCGTTACGGTATCCGACGTAGAGCACGTTAAGATTACCTACCAAGATGGCTCGACGAGCGAGATTGCAAAGGCCGATGGCTTGGCGGAGTAATGGGGTGTTTGGAAACGGC
>CAJLCM010000066.1:0-10843 GCA_905205145.1 uncultured Collinsella sp. | reverse complement strand
GCCACGGTCGCCGCCACGGCCGCCACGGTCGTCACGGCCGCCGCGAGGACCGCGGTCCTCGTCCAGGCCCATGGCGACGAGCGGAGCGATAACCTTATCGAGAGCGGCCATCAGCTCGGTGGCCTCCTCATAAGAAAGCTCGGGCAGGAGCTTCTCCTTCTTGTTGGCAAGCTCGACCAGGCCCTCAGCGGCATCCTCGGCGGCGAAGACAACAATCTTGCGCATATCGCCCTCGGCGTCGTCGATGCGGCCGACCAGATCGGCAGCCTCGGCCTCGGCCATCAGGCCATCGAGCTCACGGAGGCGCATGCCCAGCAGGTCGGACATTTCCTTCTGCTCCATCTTGGGCTTGAGGTCAAGAAGCTTGATGGCGCGCTCGATGTTCGCCATGCGCTCGGCCTTGGCCTCCTCCTCCTTGGAAATAGCAAAGCGACGGCTACGCAGCAGGCGGGCGGCCTTCTGCATCTTGTCCATCAGCTCTTCGTCATCGTAATCAACGGCGGCCTCGACAACCTCGGCCTCCTCCTCGGCGGAAACCTCGTCAGCAGCCTCAACCTCGGCAGCTTCGGTCTCCACGGTCTCGACTGCCTCAACCTCGGCAGCCATGGTCTCGTTCTCGGTCTCGTTCATGATCTCTTCGTTCTCGGACATGAGACTCCTTCTTAGCCCTCTCGGACATCATCGCCCCATTCGCGGGGCCCGTCGCGCACTCTTTGCGCTTTAAACATTCATGCCTCTCGGCAAAACGTCCATTAGTTTATGGTGTTGCCATCCAATCTAGCTGCAGAATCTATGTGCACACATTAATGCGACATGTCGCGGTATCATGGCCTGAACCAAACGTATCCACCTTAAGGAGCCCGCCATGATTAAGCCCATCATGAAATCCGAGTTCTTTTTACGCCTGCCTTCCGAAGACGCGGAGCCCGACGACGCCGTGATCGGGCAAGACCTCCTGGATACGCTCCATGAGCATGAACACGAGTGCGTGGGCCTCGCCGCCAATATGATCGGCGTGCGCAAACGCATCATCTGCGTAAAAGACGGCAGCAAGTCGCTGCTCATGTACAACCCGCAAATTCTTGAGCAGGTCAACGCTTATCAGACGAGCGAAGGATGCCTCTCGCTGATCGGCGAGCGTCCCTGTACCCGCTATCGCCGCATTAAGGTTGAGTATCTGGACGAGAACTTCGTCCACCGCATCAAGAACTTCTCGGGCTACACCGCCGAGATCATCCAACACGAAATCGATCATTGCAACGGCGTCGTTATATAGTTCCGCGAGTCAAGGAAAATGATCTGTTTTCCTCCGTCCCTAATGGACCATGATAACGACGCAGGCTGAGTATACGACAGCGAGCGAGCCGCATTTGCACCAAGGTGACGTGAAACGAAAGGGCGCTGACCTTCTGGTCGCGCCCTTGAAGTTGAACGTCAGATTGGTGTGAATGCGGCTCGCGCAGCGTCAAGCGGTCCGCCGTTCGGTAGAACGGCGGAACTAGTTACGCTTGGCGGTAATGATCGAAGAAGTCGGCGAGGTCTTCGAGGGACTCTTTGAGTACTTCCATGCGCGGCAGGTACACGATGCGGAAGTGATCGGGCTCTGCCCAGTTAAAGCCGCCGCCGCGCGTGATCAGAATCTTCTTCTCGTGCAGCAGGTCGAGGGCAAACTGCTCGTCATCGGTGATGTTGAACTTTTTAACATCCATCTTGGGGAAGATGTAGAACGCCGCACGCGGCTTAACCACCGAGATGCCGTCAATCTTGTTGAGCGCCTCATACACAAAGTTGCGCTGCTCGTAGACACGGCCGCCGGGACGGATGTAGTCGTTAACGGACTGATGGCCGCCGAGCGCCGTCTGGACGATCGACTGAGCCGGCACGTTGGAGCACAGGCGCATGTTGGAGAGCATGTTGATGCCCATGATGAAGTCGCTCATGCAGCGCTGGTTGCCCGAAAGCACCATCCAGCCAATGCGATAACCCGCGATCATATGCGACTTGGACAGGCCGCTAAACGTAATGCAGGGCAGGTCGGGAGCGAGCGAGGCAATGGAGACGTGCTCGTAGCCGTCCATGCACAGGCGGTCGTAGATCTCGTCGGCAAAAATCATGAGCTGGTGCCTGCGCGCGATCTCAACAATACCCTCGAGTACCTCGCGCGGATAGACAGAACCCGTGGGGTTGTTGGGGTTGATGATGACGAGGGCCTTGGTCGCGCTCGTGATCTTGGACTCCATATCCTGCAGGTCGGGATACCAATCGGCCTGCTCATCACACAGATAGTGCACAGGATGTCCACCGGCAAGGGTTGCGCACGCCGTCCACAGCGGATAATCAGGGCTGGGAATCAGAATCTCGTCGCCATTGTCGAGCAGCGCGTTCATCGAAAGCTGAATGAGCTCGGACACGCCGTTGCCCGTGTAGATGTGCTCCATCTGAACATTGGGCAGACCCTTGATCTGCGAATACTGCATGATCGCCTTGCGCGCGGAGAACAGGCCACGCGAGTTGGAATAGCCTTCGCAGTCGGGCAGCTGCTGGCGCATGTCCTTGATGACCTCATCGGGCGTGCGGAAACCGAAGGGCGCCGGGTTGCCGATATTGAGCTTGAGGATGCGCTCGCCCTCGTCCTCCATACGGGCGGCCTCGTCGACGACGGGACCGCGCACGTCATACAGGACGTTATCGAGCTTGGTGGATTTAGAAAAAGTACGCATGGTGGTGCTCCTTGCAATTTGAGCTGAGGGATGGGGTTCGGGTTTGGAATCGTTGCGGGGTGATGATGCCTCGCCTTGATCGGCGTCGCCGGCAAGCAGCCAGGTAACATCGACCTCCAAAATACGGGCGAGCAGCTCAGCCACATCGCGCCGCGGGATCGTCTTGCCGCTCACATATTGGCTCATCTGACTCTTGCCGAGTTTTTTGCCGAGCATCTCCGATGCGCGGATCACGTCCGACTGGCGAACGTCGCGATCGGACATAGCCTGTCGCAGGCGATCGCTAAACGTCTCTTGGGCCACTAGAACCTCCTTGCTGGCAAAGTTCAATTTATAGAACACGAATTGAACTATGGTTCAATTTAGCAAGCAGTATAACGCGGCGCTTCATTCGAAAGTTCAATTTCATAAGAAAATGTGTCGGACTCCGAGATCTTCCCAAAGAGGACAATGACATGCACGTGTTTAGAGGTATTCAAGGAAGCGGGCGGCGGCAAGCGAAACGTCAGCCGTGCGATATATCGCATTGATCTGCCGATGGGGATGTCCCTCAAGCGAACGCACGGCAACATCGAACTGACAACGGCGCAAGATGAGCGCGGGAAGAATGCTCACGCCCAGGCCGTCCTCGACCATAGCCATAATCGCATAATCATCCCAGGTCGACAGCTTGGAGCACACCGTCAGCCCCGCCCGACGGAACAGCGGCGTAATCTCGTCATCGGTGCCGCGTTCTAGCAGAATAAACTGCTCGTTGGCTAAATCGGCAAGAGAAACGACCTCCGCCGTGGCAAGCAAAGAATCTGCCGGCACTACTGCCATCAACTCGTCGCGCACCAAAGACCGCGATGCCATGCCGTTTTCTCGGGGCTCACGCGGGATAAAGCCCAGGTCGCAGCGGCCTTCCGCCACCCATTGCTCAATCTCGGAGTAATCACCCATCAGCAGCTCGTAATCGACATCCGGATGATCGGCGCGAAAGCGCGCAATCACCGGCGGCAGCACGTGGGTCGCCACGCTCGAAAACGTACCGATGCAGATTTTGCCGCGCATGAGCCCGCGCATCTCATTCACGCGTCGCTGCAGGCGGCCAAACTCCTCGCATAACGCCTCAACCGCAGGCATAACTTGCCGTCCATCGGCAGAAAGCACTACGCCCTCGCGACTGCGGTCGAGCACCTTAAAGCCCCAGTCGGCCTCGAGATCGGCCACCATGCGGCTCACGCCCGACTGCGAATAGCTCAGGCGCTCGGCGGCGCGCGTAAAACTGCCGGCGCGCACGGTCTCGAGCAGCACCTGCATCTTTTGAATATTCGTTTCCACGACACGCCTCCACCTTTACATGAATTTTTGTCATGTTAGCCATGCATTATATTCGCTTTTCTTCTATTGCCAGTTCGCCCATAGTGAACATGCTCGAATATAGAGGGGACGGAAGCGCATGGACAACGGACTGTTTACGTACTTAGCAGCATTGCTATTGTTTGGCTCCAACGGCATCATCGCCGCTGCCATCGCGCTGCCGAGCTCCGATATCGTGCTACTGCGCACGTTTTTGGGCGCCCTCTCGCTTGTCACTATCCTTGCCATCACCCAACGCCATAAACTGCAGGCGCCATCTCGTCCCCGCGAAGCCGCAGCACTCCTTCTGTCGGGAGCCGCGCTGGGTGCCAGCTGGATTTTTCTGTTCCGTGCCTACCAGACGATCGGCGTCGGCGTATCCTCGCTGCTGTACTACTGTGGCCCCATCATTGTCATGGCGCTCTTCCCACTCATCTTTGGTGAAAAACTGACCGGCGGCAAAATCGCCGGGTTTATCGCCGTCGCCTGCGGTGCTTTTCTCATTGCAGCACAAGGTCTAGGCGGCAATATGCCCATTGCGGGTATCGTCTGCGGTATCGCCTCGGCATTTTGCTATGCGCTGATGGTCATCGCTAGCAAGGGTGCGCCACACATCGAAGGCCTCGAGAACTCCACGCTCCAGGTGAGCGCCGCCTTTGTGACCGCGCTGGTCCTCACGCTCATCACGCAGGGCGCTCCCTCATTCCTGTCCGCCGGCGTCGCCGCCAGTATTGATTGGCGCGCCGTCGTCATGCTCGGCGTCGTCAACACCGGCATCGGTTGCCTGCTCTACTTTAGTGCCGTCGCCAAGCTGCCCGTCCAGACCGTCGCGGTCGTCGGCTACCTCGAGCCGCTTTCGGCCGTCGTGTTCTCGGCCGTCCTTTTGGGCGAAGCCATAACACCGGTCCGCCTGATGGGCGCCGCGCTTATCATCGGCGGCGCGATTTTTTGCGAACTCGCCGGCAAACGCGCAAACGCCAAGGCTGGCATCGCCCAGACAGTACGTGCTTAAAAGCCCCTGCTTTGAAATGCTACCTGCGTAGATAAATAATCCCCAGCTGAGGATTATTGTCTAAAATAACCTGATGTGCCAAACTGCTCTTGTATGTATAAAGACGGCATTAAGATTATCTGTCCTAAACAGATAACCGGATGTCTAAGGGAGTCCACGTGGCACACAACAAACTGGAGGCAAGCCCCCAAGACCAGCGTGGTCAAGGCGGGCACGGAGCCATCCCCCTCTCCGCTGGCATGCTGCTTGTAACGCTCGGCGTCGTCTATGGCGACATCGGCACGAGCCCCATGTACACCATGAAATCAATCGTCGCCAACAACGGCGGCATCGGTACCGTCAGCGAAGACATGATCCTGGGCGCGCTTTCGCTCGTCATCTGGACCATGACACTCGTGACCACGGTCAAGTACGTGGTAATCGCCATGAAGGCCGACAACCACAACGAAGGCGGCATCTTCGCCCTGTTTAGTCTGGTGCGAAAAGTGGCACCATGGCTGATCCTACCTGCCATGATCGGCGGCGCGGCGCTGCTCGCCGACGGCATCCTCACCCCCGCGGTCACGGTCACCACAGCCATCGAGGGCCTGCGTACCATCGAGTGGGGCCACGCGCTGCTGGGCGACGGCCAGACCAACGTCATCATCATCACCATCATCATTATCTGCGGCCTATTTGCCATGCAGCGCGCCGGTACCTCGTCGATCGGTAAGCTGTTCGGCCCGCTCATGACGTTGTGGTTCCTGTTCCTGGCAGGCGCCGGCCTGTTCAACATGCTCGGCAACCTGTCCATCCTGCGCGCGCTCAACCCCATCCGCGGCATCATGTTCCTGTTCTCGCCCATCAACCACTCGGGCATCATGGTGCTCGGCTTTGTCTTCCTGTCGACGACCGGCGCCGAGGCCCTCTACTCGGACATGGGCCACGTTGGCAAGGCCAACATCTATGCATCCTGGCCGTTTGTTAAGGCGGCCCTTATCCTCAACTATCTGGGTCAGGGAGCTTGGCTGCTCGCCAATAACTCCAACCCCCAGATGCTCGCGATGGATATCGTCAACCCGTTTTATATGATGCTTCCCGAGCCCCTGCGCCCCTTTGCCATCGTGCTTTCGGCCGTAGCGGCCATCATCGCCTCACAGGCGCTCATCACCGGCTCGTTCTCGCTGGTATCCGAGGCCACGCGCCTCAACCTTATGCCGCATCTGCGCATCCACTACCCCAGCGACACCAAGGGCCAGCTCTATATTCCGCTCGTCAACAACATCATGTGGGTCGGCTGCATCTTCATCGTGCTGCTGTTCCAAAACTCCGAGCGCATGGAGAGCGCCTACGGCCTCGCCATTACCGTGACCATGCTCATGACCACGACGCTTTTGACGAGCTATATCGTCGGCATTCTCAAGCACAGACTGAGCGCCTGCGTCTTCGCCCTGCTTTTTGGCGCCATTGAGCTGTGCTTCTTCGCTTCATGCCTCACCATGTTCTTTGACGGCGGCTACGTCATGATCTTCCTGGCCGCGCTGCTGTTTGGCCTTATGTATGTGTGGCGCCGCGGCACCGCCATCGAGCGCACGCAGACGATCCTGCTGCCCGTCTCCAAGTACATCGATCAGCTCAACCGCCTGCGCAACGACGAGACCTATCCCGTGCTCGCCGACAATCTGGTATTTCTCACCAACAGCCCCGACCCGCTCACACTCGACCGCGACGTGCTCTATTCCATCCTGGACAAGCACCCCAAGCGCGCCAAGGCATATTGGTTCATCAACGTGCACGTTACCGACGAACCCTATACGCACGAGTATTCCGTCGAGACCTTTGGCACGGACTTTTTGTTCCGCGTGCGCCTGGACCTGGGCTTTAAGGTCAACCAGCGCGTCAACGCCTATCTGCGTCAGATCGTTGGCGACCTGATGGCATCGGGCGAGCTGCCGCCGCAACATCACACCTACTCCATCTACGAGACGCGCGGCAACGTGGGCGATTTCCGCTTTTGTATGCTGCGCAAGATGCTTGCCCCCGAAACGGACATCAACCGCAATGACCACCGCGTGATGGCCATCAAGTACGCCGTCCGCCGCGCCTGCGGAAGCCCGGCACGCTGGTACGGTCTCGAGAACTCGGCCATCATCATCGAGTACGTACCGCTCTTTGCCCGCATGCGCCCGGCCGTCAAACTTGTGCGCACCCAGGTGCCGCTCGAAGTTCAGATCGAAGAGGCCGAGGAAATGGAGGTCGACATCTTCTCGGACGACTTGGTCAACGGCAACGAGGCCGGCAAGAGCATGAACGTCGATCCCACCGAGCTGCTCGAGAGCGTCGCCGATACGCCCGAACAGCAACTCGACGGACTCGAGAGCACCCAGTTCAACGACGCCAACTTCTAACACGCCACCAGCCATTGACGACAACGGCCTCGCATCTCATAAGAGGTGCGAGGCCGTTTTATGTCGCAACGGACCAGTGAGCTACGAACGACGCGGCTCGGGAACCACGAGCCTATCGGGGCTCGCGCCCTCGGCATCCATCAGGCTCACGTAGCGAATCGACGGATCCCCATACATCGCGTAGTAATAATTGCCCGTGCGCGCGCTAAAGCATCCGGTGTAGATAGTCTTCTCGAACTTGCCATCGCCCATCCTGGACGCTCCCTCGATCATCACCACGCCCTCGAGCGAGCGGAACATGCGAACGACGTTTTCGGTCTCGCTCTCCTTTTGTGGGTAATTGGCATTGAGGTACGCCGCCTTTACAAAACGGCTCGGCGAATAGCAATCGCCCGGAATGCCGCGCATGCCGGCACCGGCTCCATAGGGCTTAAGCTCGGCGCCACGCCATGTCGCCGTCTGCGGAAAATCGCTTGTGGCCGTGATATAGGTGCGCAGGTTTTCCATGTGCCACGGGAAAGTCGGCTGATTGGCAAGGGTGTCGACCGGATTGTCGTATACATGCAGGCCGTCAGCCATCATCTCGACCACGATGCTGCGTTGGCTGTCGCCGATAATCCAATGGAGCAGTGACACGCCCAGCCCCTCTCCGGCAGATTTGGCGACAATCACCGTGTCGCGCAGCGCGGCCTCGACCTCATCGACCGTCGAGAACGTCGCTGCCACCCACAGGGGAAACTCATAGGCCGCGATATTGTTCTTGCCGTCGACAGGGCCATCGGCATACTCGGCATAGCCGGGGAAGTTGAGCCCCGCCACAGCCAGACCCGCATCGTTACCGCAGTCGAAAAACATAGGGTAGTTCTCGTAATCGATGCACATGCCGATTACCGCGTGCGCCGCCGACGCATCGTCGATAAACGAATACGGAATGTGGAACCCGCGCGGCATCACGCGAACCTGTTGGCCGTAGTCAAAGCTCCAGTCGAGGTTGCGGCCTAGATACATGTGGCCAGAATTATCGGTAAATCGAATGCTCGTACACATAGCGCCTCCTAGCTTTACGTTCCTGCTAAGGTTATTGTCACCAAACAAAAAGGCGCTAAACACAAAAGCCCGGACATGACAACAATGTCACGCCCGGACCAAAAGAGACGAAGTGCGGTGCTTTGGTCCCCTTAGACCAACTTTCCTAGACAGTGGTCAATCATGTGTTGAATCATCTGCGCCTCGAAGCCCACAAAGTCCTGCTTGCGCTCGCGCATCTTGCCGTCGACGATCACGTCATAAGCGACCTTGCACTTGATATAGCGCGTGGACTTGGTGACCTCCTCGTGCGTCAGGCAGCTCTCCTCCATCTTGCTGGCGCCCAGGCCAAACACCAGACGGGGGTTGTAGAGCACGTGGGGCTCGCCGGCATCGTCCAGGTAGACGCAAACCTTCTTGGTAACGCCAATCTGGTTAGCGGCCAAGCAGCCGGCATCGTCGAGCGACTTGATGGTATCGATCAGGTCCTGAGCAACCGACTCGTCCTCGACAGTCGCAACCTCGCAACGCTGGGACAGGATAGCCTCGTCGTGGCAAAGCTCTTTAATCATACGTTCCTCCATAGGGGTCGTTGTAACCGCTTAAGTATACGGTACCTACACAATTTCATGCGAAAGATACCGCCCGTCCGTTACAAACCGCCGAACATCAACATGCGAGGAACACCAACTTCACAAAGGCGATATAGTGGGTGAGTTCGTGTCAATCGGCCTAAACTCGGGGCCGAACAAGGAAAGGGTATGCATGGACGAACTATTTCACGTCAGTGAGCGCAAGTCCACAATCGGGACCGAACTCCGCGCTGGACTGACAACATTCCTGGCGATGGCCTACATCATCGCCGTCAACCCCGCGGTGCTCTCGGGCGCTGGCATCGATGCGGGAGCGCTCGCCTGCGCCACCTGCCTGGGCGCCGGCATCATGACCATCTGCATGGGCATCTTCGCTAACCGCCCGCTCGCCTGCGCGTCGGGCTTAGGCGTCAACGCGATGATCGCTGGAATCACCACCACCGTCTGCGGCGGTGACTGGCACGTGGCCATGAGCGTCATCTTCCTCGAGGGTATCGTCATCTTGCTGCTCGTGCTTTGTGGCCTGCGCGAGGCCATCATGGATGCCATCCCGGTTGTCCTGCGTCACGCCATCTCGGTGGGCCTGGGCCTGTTCATCGCCATGATTGGCCTGTGCGATGCCGGCATTATCACCGCTGGCACCGGTACACTCGTCGGTCTGGGCGACATCACCTCCCCCACCTTCATCGTCGGCATCATCTCCATCCTGGTGACAGTCGCCCTCGCCTGCCGCAACGTCCCCGGCTCGCTGCTCATCGGCATCGTCGTCGCCGTCATCGCCGGTATCCCCCTAGGTGTGACCCATGCTCCGACCGGTATCATCGCCCCGCTCGACTTCTCGAGCATCGGTGGCCCCATCGCCGACGCCGGCGGCGTGCCCGCCATCGTCAAGGTCCTTACCGACCCCGCGCTCCTCGTCATCTCGTTCTCGCTGCTCATGAGTGACTTCTTCGACACCATGGGCACCGCGATGGCCGTGGCCAAGCAGGGCGAGTTCCTCACCGACGACGGCAACGTCGAGAATATCAAGGAGATCCTGATCGTCGACTCCGCCGCCGCTGCTGTGGGCGGTTTCATGGGTGTCTCCTCCATCACCACCTTCGTCGAGTCCACTTCCGGCGCCGCCGACGGTGGCCGCACGGGCCTCACCTCCGTCACCACCGGCGTGCTGTTCATTCTCGCCGCGTTCTTCTCCCCCATCGTCACCATCGTTTCCAGCGCCGCCACCTGCGGTGCTCTGGTCTACGTCGGCTACCTCATGATGAGCGAGGCCTCCGAGATCGACTGGTCCGACGTGTCGCAGGGTTTCCCGGCGTTCATGATTGTCGCCGGCGTGCCCTTCACCTACTCCATCTCTGCCGGCATTGGCCTAGGCTTTATCGCCTACGTGATCGTCGCGCTCTTTAAGGGCGAGGCCTCCAAGATCAAGCCGCTCATGTGGATCGCAGCTCTCGCCTTCCTCGTCTACTTCTTCGTAGCGTAACGGCATAGTCTGCTAAAACAGAACACCAAAGCGCGGAGTCGCATCGAGCGGCTCCGCGCTTTTCTTTTAAAGCCAGGCAACGCACAGACGCGCGATGTTTTGCTTCCCAAGTTTTGGACATTTTGCCCTCCAAACGGCACTACCGCCGGCTACATCCTGCAGATATGCTGGGCTTAATCGCATAGGCCCTATGAGGATGGGAGTAACCATGGCCGCCTTGTTCACGACCCCCAAGCGCAATGACAAAACCTCTGGAGCCCATTTTGTCGAGCACGACGTGT
>CAJLCM010000065.1:0-11257 GCA_905205145.1 uncultured Collinsella sp. | reverse complement strand
AGCGGTCGGCGGGGCCATTGTGGCTCTTGACAGCGGATTGGGTCATATGAGCGAAAACCCGCCAGGGCGAGCAAGGTGCCTTGAAACGAGGCGGCATTGACCTTCTGGTCATGCCGCCGAAGTTGAAAGGCAGATTGCCGCTCTGGCGAGTTTGCAGCGTCGGCCCGTTACGCGGTTTGGTAAAACCGCGTAGCTCTACAGTTCAGTCACGACAACGCTGTTGTAGATCTCGTCCCAGCGGTCCATGACCAGGTGGCCAGTCTTGGGATCCATGGCGTTGAGCTTGCCGCAGGTATTGGCGGTCTTGAGCACCGTGATGTCGTCGGCACCAGCAGCAATGGCATGCGCAAAGCCGGCGATGGTCGAGTCGCCGGAACCCGTCGCGTTCACAGCCGCAATCGCGGGCGTCTTGGCGCGGAACGCGCGACCCTCATGGAAGCCTACCGAACCGGCAGCACCCATCGAGACAACGACCCAGGGAATACCAGCAAAGCGGCCATCGGCGGCAAGTGCCTCGCGCAGGGCATCGACATCATCGGTCGTAAAGGACGTACCCAGCAGGCCGTTAATCTCGGTCAGGTTGGGCTTTACGAGCTCGGGCTTAGCGTCGGACTCCAGCGCGGCCTCCAGCGATGCACCCGAGGTGTCGAGCAGCACCTTGGCGCCCGCAGCCTCGGCGATCTTTACAAGCTCGGCGTAGTAACCGACATCGACGCCACGCGGCAGCGAGCCCGAAAGCGTCACGACGTCCGCCTTCGCTGCAAGCTCGGCGAACTTGGCCGTAAAGGCCTCGAGTTCGGCCGGGGCGATCTGCGGACCGCTCTCCAGCAGCTCGGTCTGATTACCCTCGTGCAGGATATTCAGGCAAATGCGCGTCTCACCGGCGATGGGCACAAAGTCGTTCTTGACGCCGTCGGCATCCATAAGCTCGGCCATATAGGCACCCATGTGACCGCCAAGCAAGCCGGTTGCAAGTACGTCGTCGCCCAGCTGCAACAGCACGCGGCTCACGTTGAGGCCCTTGCCGCCAGCGGTCTTTTCGGGCGTCACTCGGTTAACATCGTCGATGATCAGCTTGTCGAGCTGATAGCGCGTATCAATCGACGGGTTCATGGTAACGGTCAGAATCATGTTGAACTCCTGTTCCGGGGCGGCATGGCCCACCCCAAACATACGATAGCTCGTTAAAGGATCTCGATCTCAAAGCCGCGGGTGACGGTCTCCCCCGGCTTGGCAACCAGGCAGCCACGCTTGTGCTCCAGAATATCGTCCTCGTCGGAGCAGGTGGACAGACCACCCCACGGTTCAACAGCCACAAAGTCGCCCTCGGGCTTGCTCCACACAATCAGGTACGGCATATCGGGGAACGTCAGGCGCACGCCCTTGTCCTCGGTTTTCTTGGTCAGCGTAACCACGTGGCTCTCGAGCACATCAAAGATGGTCTCGGCGAAGTCGAAGAGCTCATGGGTAAGCGGCAGATCGTGGCCGACCATCGGGTTCTTGCTACGGTGCTCGACATCGATCAGGCCTGTGGAGGGAACAGCGGTGCAAAGCTCGGTCGCCTCACGCTGATCGAAACGAAGTTCATAGTCGTCGTAGGACTCGCCCTCGTCGAGCGGGCACTTAAAGCCGGGGTGACCACCCACAAAGAATGGCATATCCTCGATGCCCTCATTGGTCACCTCGTACGACACGGCCACCTTTTCCGAATCGATCGTGTAACGAGCAACGATCTTAAACGGATACGGGTACTGCTCGAGCAACTCGGCATGGTCGGCAGAGCTTAGGCTCAGCGCAACCATGTTGTCACTCTGCTTCTCGAGCTTCCACTCCTGCTTGCGGGCAAAACCATGGCGGGCGAGCTTGACCTCGCGGCCGCCCATAGTCATCGCGCGACCGTCACGAAGGCCGCCGCAGATCGGGAAGCAAATGGGTGCCTGGCCCGACCAGACCGAAGGATCACCCTGCCACAGGTACTCACGGCCGTTAGCCGCAATAGAAGTGAACGACCCGCCCGCCGTGCTCAGTGCTACGCGGATAGAACCGTTATCAAGAACAAACTCCATAGGAGCCTTCCCTTTCTTACGACAGCCCGCCAAGTCAATAGGGCCGATAGAAAACCGGCCCGCGCCCCCTCACAGAAACGCGAGCCGTCAACGGGCTAGTTAATTACGCCGGATACCCGCTAATCATGGTATTCGCCGCGGTCCCACTTCTCCAGGAACTCGTCAAAGAAGTGCGGGTCAGCCTGAGCCTCGGCGTCGGCCTTGTTGCAGGCATCGATCTTGGCGATCAGGGCATCGTGCTCGGGGGTCTTCTCGTAGGGCTCCTCCAGGAAGGCAAGCATAATGTCGGCCATCAGGAACTCGCCGGTGATCTTGCCGCCAAAGCCCACGATGTTGGCGTTGAGCTCGCGACGGGCATACAGGGCAGAGGTCATGTCGCGAACCAGGGCGCAGCGGGCGCCGGGAACCTTGTTGACGGCGTTAGTGATGCCGATGCCGGTGCCGCACAGGGCCACGCCAAAGTCGGCCTTGCCGCTGGCAACAGCCTCGCCCACGGCCTTACCGTAGATGGGATAGTGCGTACGGGTGTGGCTGTAGGTGCCGCAGTCGAGCACCTTGTAGCCAGCCTGCTCCAGGCGGTCGGCCAGATAGATCTTCTCGTCCGTAACGATATGGTCGCAACCGATTGCGATGGTCTTCTTCATCAGAACGTCCTTTCGTCTGAATTCACAAGTTGAGGTAGAAGTTCGAGTTCTCGGTGGCTCTCGTTAGGCCATCTTGTTGAGCATGTCGACACGGATCTGGTGACGGCCGCCGGCGTACTGGGCACGCAGGAACTCGCGGGCGATCTTCTTGGCGACCTCGGTGCCCACAACGCCCGGGCCCATGGTGACCATGCGCGAGCCGTTGTGCTCGCGGGTCATGTAAGCGGAACGCTCATCGGAAATGTTGGCGACGACCATGCCCTTGATCTTGACGGCGGCCATATAGGAGCCGACGCCGTACTTATCGAATGCGAAGCCCTGGGAATCCTTGTGCTCCAGCAGGTCCTTGGCAACGGCGGTCGCGGAATCGACAAAGTCCGCAGCAGGGGTCTCGGAATAGTCGACGACCTCGTGACCGTCGGCGATGAGCATCTCCTTGATGGACTCCTTCATCGACATACCGTCGGCATCGGAAGCGATTACAACCCTCATGACATCCTCCTTGAGAGATACGCAGATGCGTAGTTTCTGTTTGGAAGTGTTGAATCGCGTTCAGGTCCGGGCATCTGAATGTGCGGTTCTTCACTGTTCATGTTTATTTGAACACATGCGAACATTAACTGCAACAACTATTTGTTTATCTTTGTTCTTTTTTGAACAAATACCGTTCATGGATGATTGGTGACCGTTTGGACTCAGGAAAGGCCCGGCTTACCGCGTATTCAACAAACAAAAGGGCGGCCGAGAACGCATCTCGGCCGTCCTTCGGCGGTATGCCCTGGTATATACAGCTGTTTTAGCTACACGGACTGCCCACCCTTTTTGGCGCGCTTGGACGGGGCGCTCAGAAAGCGGCCCGTCAAATAGTTCGCCGGGCCGGAAATATCAATCCCCAGCAGTACGTGCCCCAACCACAAAAACGCTGCGAGCACCAGCAATGGGATAACGCACGAGGTCACGATCATCACGATGACACCTTCGATCAGATCGGTCACCTGCTGAACAATTTCATCGGTCATCTGCTTGGCGCCGCTGGTCACCGACGTGACCAGGCTCGAGGCACCATCGGCAAGCTGCTCAAGCACGTTCTTGGACTCCGTGGACTCGCTCTTTTTCTTGCTTGCTTTGGAGCTGTCGCTATCTGCCGCACCCGCAGCGTCGGCCGCCTTTTGCTCGGCCGCTTCGATGCTCACTCGATACGTTTCATCGACCTTCTGCGACACCCATACGCTTGCAGGCACCAACACCATGCCAATTATGGCGACCACCAGCACACGCGTTGCCACGCGGCGAATGACCGTGCTCGTGCTCCAGCGTCCGTGAATGCCAAGTGAGATCGCAAAGAGCACCAGCGCAAACGGAATCAGGATACCCAGACCAACTGACCACAAAATGGTCAGCAGATATTTCTCTAGGTATAGCACGGCAAGCACGATACCAAGGTTGCCTGAAAGCTGTGCGAGCTGCTCGGCGACTGGCGTTCCCGTATCGCCCGGCAGCGCAGTGATACCCGCAGATAGGGCGACGCACGAGGTCGTGAGCGCCAAAACATTGCCCTTCTTTTGATCGATGACCTCGATGGTGGAGTCCCAAGTCTTGGTATCGGCAAAATGCGGACGAGCTACAAAGCCCGACAACAGCGCCAGTACCACGAGCGCAACGATAAAGCCAATCTGCAGCTTTTTGTTTGCGCACACGACATCGGACAGGCTGGGCTGCAGCTCGGTTACCGTCGTATGCTCAGTTATCTGGACAGGACGCCCATGGGCCATCTCATGTGCGTCTCTCTTTTGAATCGATCCGTTGTCCGGCATTTGGATACCTCCTCATTCCGGCCTGTATTGCGGATGGAAGTATACCCACCCATCGAAAAACCGAACGGGAGGGCGCGCAGAAGCTCCATAACGCTGCTAGTCGAATAGTGCCATTTCAAAACTATGCCGGTTTACTACGATAAAACCGATAGGACCGACCACATTTGCTATTAGTAGAAAATGACAAGCGTTCTACCTGCGGCTTTGATAACGCTGTTCTTTCCATAGTTGAAAGAATGCGATTCATCGTAGTAAACCGGCATAGTTTTGTAACCGACAGGCCGATTCGGCGCCGCAGCAAACCCAATTACCCGTTTTCTTCCATCCTCAAAGGATCAAATGCATGGCAGGAGTGTCCCAAACTGCCGGCCGATAAGGAACGTCCCCAAGTGCCGGGTAAACAGAAAAAGCCCTGTCGCGGATGCGGCAGGACTTTTGGAAGGGAACTTGGTTGTGAGGGCTCGTTAGGCGAGCTTGGCCTCGAGCTCGGCGATGCGCTTATAGGCATCGATGGTAAAGCGGGTCTGCTTCTCCAGGATCATAGTGGTCATGAGGGTATCCTGAGCGTGAGCCATGATGAAGGTCATCTCCATCTCGCCACCGCCGGCCTCCTGCGAAAGCAGCTTGGTCTGCGTGTCGTGAGCGCCGATAAGTGCATCGCTGGCATCCTTGTGCAGTTGCTCGGCCTTCTCAAAATCACCCTCGCGAGCAGCATCGAGCGCTGCAAGCAGATCGGTCTGGGCGTCACCTGCGTATGCGACAATCTCGAATCCAACCATCGAGATTTCTTCTTTGGTTGCCATATTGCGTTCCTTTCACATATGAACCAACGGAGAGCATCGCGTCCGGGTATACGCGCTGCGCTGTGTATGACAGAAACAATAACATTCAAACAAAAAGGAACAATGCAAACCGTTATTTCGAGCCGTGAACGGTCTTTTTTCGCCCGTGAACGGTTTCCAAACCATTTCGAACAATATCAAACATGATTAGCGGAAACCCAAACAGGACCGCACCCTAACGCAAATCGCGTACCGTATCGCCCTCCACGAGCACGCCGGGGATCAGCATGTGCTCCACGCCAGACACAACGCCCTCGGCGCCGGCGATCTTGTCGACCGCCCACATGCCGACGCGCCTGTTGTCAAAGCGCACGGTGGCCAGGCGACGATCGGGCACGATGTCGCCCAGACTGTCATCAACACCCACCACACTCACGTCCTCGGGCACGTGCTTTCCGCGCGACTCGAGTCCGCGAATGCAGCCGTAGGCCATGGCGTCGTTGGAAGCATAAATGGCCGTACAGGTCGGATCGTCCGCCAGAGCCTGACCGGCAGCATACCCGCTCTGTGCCGTCCAATCGCCACGAACGAGTCGCGGCGGCTCAATACCATGTGCGTGCAATGTCTCGCGCCAGCCTTCCTCGCGCTGCATGCCCGAAAGCGAGCGCTCGGGACACGAGATGAAATGCACGGTCTTGTGCCCCTGCCTCAGCAAGTACTCGACAACCTGGCGCGAGCAATCGAACTGGTCGTTATCGACCGTTGAACAGAGCGGGTGCTCCAACATCGTAACGAGCACTGTCTGCATGCCGGGCAGTGGCTCGAAGGTTCCAAAGTCCGCCGGCATGCGATTCATGATCACGACCATGCCATCCACCGGCAGTGCGCTCATGCGCGACGATGCGCTCTCGAGGGTATACGGATGCCCATCTACTTTCGTGAGGGTAATGGCGTATCCGTGCTTATCGGCGGCGGCAGCAAAGCCCTCCATACGGTCGAGGTTGCCTGTACCGGTAATGTTGAACATGGCGACGCCGACGGTCTTAAACTTGCCACGGCGCAGCGATCGACCGGCAAAATTGGGGCGATACCCCAGCTCGCGCATGGCGGCACGCACGCGCTCCTTGGTCTCGGGGCGCACGCTGGGTGAATCGTGCACCGTACGCGAGACTGTCTGCTCCGAGACGCCCGCGAGACGCGCCACGTCCTTAACGGAAACCGATTTTTTAACAGCGGCCATTGGTCGATCTTTCCGTGTCAACGATGCCATTGACGGCATCCTGCGCAGTCATATTAAACGCCTTCAAGTATATCTAACGCCGCCTCTGCAATACGCTTACCACCCAAAACCTACCGTTCATCGACATTTCTGCTTCCCCGAACGGCTTTTGTCGCCCAAATGTTAACGTTGCCATTGAGCAAACACAGAGCCACCGGGCGGCTCAAACGTTTACGCACAAAGAATCGACGGTTCGCAGGCACAGGAACCACCGGTTCGCGTCTTTTTTTGTGTCACAAAATGGCAACGTCAACATTTTGGCAACCGAACGTCAAAAGCTACCATCGTTGCTAACCCACCGACTCTTAGGAGCTTTGCATGGAGCAACTCATCGCCACTATCGAAAAGGGCCAGCCCTTTTTCAACGCGATCGCCCGCAACAAGTACCTCAAGGCGATCCGCGACGGCTTTATCTCCGTCATCCCCATCATCATCTTCTCGTCCATCTTCTGCCTGGTGGCCTCGGTCCCCAACATCTGGGGTTTCTACTGGCCCGATGACATCAATAACGCCCTGTGGAAGTGCTACAACTACTCCATGGGCATCCTGGCCATTGCCTGTGCCGCCACCACCGCCAAGCACTTCGCCGATGCTCAGAACCGTGATCTGCCCAAGAACAACCAGATCAACTTTATCTCCTGCATGTGCGCGGCCATCATCGGCTTCCTGCTCCTTTCGAGCGACACCATCGCCACGGACGCCGCCAGCGGCTTCAACACCACCTACCTTGGTTCCAAGGGCCTGCTGACCGCCTTCATCGCTGCGTTTGTAACGGGCATCATCTACAAGTTCTTTATCAAGCGCAACATTACCGTCAAGATGCCCGAGCAGGTTCCGCCCAACATCTCGCAGACCTTTAAGGACATCATCCCCTTCTCCGTCTGCATCACCGTCTTTTGGGTCTTTGACATCGTCTTCCGCGCTGCCTTTGGCTTCTGCTTTGCCCAGGGTGTCATCCAGGTGTTCCAGCCCCTGTTCACCGCTGCCGACGGCTACATCGGCCTCGCTGTGATCTACGGCGCCATGAGCCTCTTCTGGTTCGTCGGTGTCCACGGCCCCTCGATCGTCGAGCCCGCCATCGCCGCCGCCCTCGTTGCCAACATGACCGACAACCTGGCTGCTTACCAGGCCGGCCAGCACGCCTCCGCTGTCCTGACGCAGGGCGCCCAGTACTTCGTCGTCTGCATGGGCGGCACCGGCGCCACGCTCGTCCTCGTCTTTATGTTCTGCTTCCTAGCCAAATCTCAGGAGATGCGAGCCGTTGGTAAGGCTGCCATCGTCCCGGTCTGCTTCGCCGTCAACGAGCCGCTGCTGTTCGCCGCGCCCATCGTGCTCAACCCCGTCTTCTTTGTCCCGTTTGTCTTTGCCCCGATCGCCAACGTCTGGATCCTCAAGGTCTTTATCGACTTCCTGGGCATGAACGGCTTTATGTACACCCTGCCTTGGACCGTCCCCGGCCCCATCGGTACCATCATGGGCCTGGGCTTCCAGCCGCTCGCCTTTGTGATGCTCGCCATCATCCTGGTCGTCGACTTCCTTCTGTACTATCCGTTCTTCCGTGCCTATGACGCCCAGAAGTGCGCCGAGGAGGCCGAGATCTCCCAGGAGGAGCTCGCCGCCAAGAACGCCGAGAAGGCCGCCAAGCTCAACGACGCCTTCCAGGGCAAGGCCGATGCCAAGAGCGTTGCCGCCGGCGCCGCTGCCGAGGCCGTGAAGAGCGACGCCGCCGCTGCAGCCCCCGCTGCCGAGGCCACGGCCACCAGCGACCTCAACGGCAAGCGCGTGCTCGTGCTCTGCCAGGGCGGAGGCACCTCGGGCCTGCTCGCCAACGCACTGGCCAAGGCTGCCAAGGAGCGCGGCATTAACCTCGAGACCGCTGCCGAGGCCTATGGCAACCACGTGGACATGCTCCCCGACTTCGATCTGGTCGTCCTGGCCCCGCAAGCCGCCAGCTACCTGGCCGACCTGCAAAAGGACTGCGAGCGCGTGGGCAACAAGTGTGTCGCCTGCCGTGGCAAGCAATACATCGAGCTCTCCCAGAACGGCGACAAGTCTCTCGCCTTCGTAAGCGAGCAACTCTCGAAGTAAGTAACGCCCAGGGCCAGCCGACCATCCAAGACCGGCTGGCCCTTCGATTTAGACGATTGGATCATCATGTCCGTTAACCCTGCTAGCGTCACCAATCCGCCTGCGCAGTTTCCCGAGGACTTTGTCTTTGGCGGCGCCACCGCTGCCTACCAGGTAGAGGGCGAGACCCGCACTCACGGTAAGGGCAAGGTCGCCTGGGACGACTTCCTGGAGGCCCAGGGGCGCTTTTCCCCCGATCCCGCTTCGGACTTCTACAACCAGTACCCCGTCGACCTGGAACTGTGCGAGGAGTTTGGCATCAACGGCATCCGTCTCTCCATTGCCTGGAGCCGCATCTTTCCCAACGGGACCGGCGAGATCAACCCCGAGGGCGTCCAGTTCTACCACGACCTCTTCGCCGAGTGCCACAAGCACCACGTTGAGCCGTTTGTCACGCTGCATCACTTCGATACGCCGCTGTCCCTCTTTGAGAAGGGCGACTTCCTCAACCGCGAGACCATCGACGCCTTTGTGGACTTTGCCACCTTCTGCTTTAAGGAGTACGCCGACCAGGTGACCTATTGGTTCACCTTTAACGAGATTTGGGCCGATGCCTCCAACACCTACATCGAGGGCACCTTCCCCGGCGGCGTCAAGGCGCATCTGGCCGAGGCTTTCCAGTGCGAGCACAACATGATGCTCGCCCACGCCAAGGCCGTACTGGCCTTCCACAACGGCGGTTTTAAGGGCAAGATCGGCGTCATTCAGTCGTTGGAGTTTAAGTATCCGCTCAACGAGAACGACCCCGCCGACATCAAAGCCGCCAACAACGAGCACGTGCTGCAAAACCAATTTTTGCTCGACGCCACCTTCCGCGGCGACTACGCGCCCGACACCCTCGAGTGCGCCAACCGCCTGGCTGCCGTCTCGGGCGGCACCATCCAGATCCTAGACGAGGATCTGGAAATCATGCGCGAGGCCGCGCTCTACAACGACTACCTGGGCGTTAACAACTACCAGTGCCGTTTCTTGAAGGCTTACGACGGCGAGAACGACCTGCACCACAACGGTACGGGCGAGAAGGGCACCGGCCGCTGGCGCGTTAAGGGCATTGGCGAGCATGTGAACAAGCCCGGCATCCCCACCACAGACTGGGACTGGATCATCTATCCCGAGGGTCTGTTCGATCTGCTCGTCTACATTAAGCAGCGCTACCCCAACTACAAGCAGATCTTCATCACCGAGAACGGCATGGGCTACAAGGATCCCTACAAGGACGGCTTTGTGGACGACCAGCCCCGCATCGACTACATCGAGCAGCACCTGCGCTGGCTGCTCAAGGCCATGGAGGTCGGCGTCAACGTGGGCGGCTACTTCCTGTGGAGCCTGCAAGACCAGTTCTCCTGGACCAACGGCTACAACAAGCGCTACGGCTTCTTCTACGTAGACTTTGAGACCCAGAAGCGCACGCCCAAGGCAAGCGCCTACTGGTACAAGCACGTGGCCGAGACCCGTCGCCTGGACTAGCGGCTCGCGGGGCTGCCCCGCTCACATAACCTGCTCCCCATTTCTCAGCCGGGGGCGGCACGTCACGCGACGCGCCGCCCCCGGCTTTTTTGGTTTTGGGTGGGCTGATTTATGCCCGCAAGTCTCGCACGCTCGAGCGCTCGACCAGCACGCCCGAGACGAGCGTACGGCTTCTGGAGCTCGGGGCTTCCAGACCTGCGACGACCTCATTAAGCGCACGGACGCCCAGCTCACGATGGCGAAACTTTACCGACGTCAGAATCGAATTGGGTATCGTCTTGTAAAGCTCGTCATCAAAGCCAATCACGGACACATCATCGGGCACACTGAGCCCCCTGTCACGTAGAGCCATCATCACGCCGTTTGCCATGCAGTCGTTAGCAGCGAGGACCGCCGTGCAATCGGGTTTATCGGCAAGCACAAGGCCCGCGGCATAGCCACTATCCGCATTCCAATCACCCTGCAGCGGCTCGGGCGGCTCGATACCACGCGCCTCGAGTGCCGCACGCCAACCTTTCATACGGCACTGGCTCGACAGCGACTCTTTCTTACCAGAGACGAAGTACACGTTCTTGTGACCATGATCCAAGAAGTACTCGCACGCCATGCGCGCGCCGCCCTCTTGGTCATCGCTGACGGTAGAGCAGGTAGGATGCTCCATCGACGTAATAATCACCGTCTTGAGGTCCTTCGGCGCCTTAAAGGTATCAAAGTCATCGACCATCTGACGCAGGTTGAAGATCATGCCGTCAACGGGAAGCTGCGACATCCTGCGCGCCGCATCGGCAAGGGTCATGTTCTCCCCTGCGCACTTCTTAATCATCGTGAGCGCAAAGCCGCGTTCTTCGGCGGCATCGGCGATACCGTCAATCATGTCCACGGCACCGCCCGACAAGTGAAACAGCACGACGCCGATGCACCCGTAACGGCCCAACTTGAGCGAACGCGCGGCAAAGTTGGTTCGAAATCCGAGCGCCTCCATTGCCGAATGGACCTTATCGCGTGTCGACTCTCGCACGCTATTGGGCTCGTTGATCACACGCGAAACCGTCTTGAGAGAAACACCCGCGGCAATCGC
>CAJLCM010000064.1:0-11336 GCA_905205145.1 uncultured Collinsella sp. | reverse complement strand
TGGCCTCGGGCCTGCTGCTGGGCATTATGAGCGCCCTCAACTTTATGGCCTCCAACGGCTTTATCGCGCTCGACACCAATAACTTTATCTACAAGATTGCCGACCTGGTTTCGGGCACGTCCTTTGGCATTCTGCAGATCCTGATCGGTTACTCCGCGGCTAAGGCCTTTGGCGCCAACCCGTACCTGGGAGCCGTCGTCGGCGGTGCGTTCATCAACTCCTCGCTGCAGAGCGCCTACACGGTTGCCTCCGAGGGCGTGCAGACCATGGTCAACGTCATCCCCGGCGTGTACAGCTTTGAGTGGGTCGGCTATCAGGGCCATGTGATCCCCATCGTCATCGCCTGTGCCATTCTGGCCTTTTTGGAGAAGCGTCTCCACAAGGTTGTTCCCGAGATGTTCGACCTCTTTGTGACTCCGCTCGTCTCCGTGTTCGTGACCGTGCTCGTGACGCTCGTTGCCGTAGGCCCCATCTTTGTCTGGGCCGAGAACGCCATCCTCGGTCTGATCCAGGCCCTGCTGACCCTGCCCTTCGGCATCGGTTCCTTTATCGTCGGCCTGTTCTATGCCCCCACGGTCGTTACCGGTATCCACCAGATGTACACCGCCATCGACCTGGGTCAGCTCGCCCAGTACGGCGTGACCTACTGGCTGCCCATCGCCAGTGCTGCCAACATCGCTCAGGGTGGCGCCGCGCTCGCCGTTGCCTTTAAGACCCGCGATGCCAAGATCAAGGGTCTGGCGCTTCCTTCGGCCCTGTCCGCCTTCATGGGCATTACCGAGCCTGCCATCTTTGGTGTGAACCTGCGCTTCTTTAAGCCCTTCATCGCCGGCTGCATCGGCGGCGGTTGCGGTGCCCTGGTCTGCGCGCTCACTTCGCTGGCTGCCTCCGGCACGGGCGTTACCGGTATCTTCGGTATCCTGCTGTGCCTGGCCCAACCCGTGCAGTACGCGATCATGTTTGCGGTTGCCGCGCTGGTTTCCTTTGCCGTCTCGTTTGTCCTGTACAAGGACGAGCCCAAGGCTTCCGAGCAGGCCTAAGAGCTTTTGATTGAGGGGATGCCCGCGGGTTTTATGCTCGCGGGCGTTTCCCGTATCTGGTGCCGATCTCTGGTGCCTTGTAACTTTCGATCCGTTAGGACTTTGATATGTCTAATGCACTTGGTCGCGACCTTGCAAAGCTGGTCGCCGCTGTTGACGCCGCCGCCTCTGAGTGCGGTCATGGCGCGTATGGCCAGCGCTTCCACATTATGCCGCCGGCGGGTTGGCTCAACGACCCCAACGGTCTTTGCCAAGCGGGTGGCGTGTTCCATGCCTATTTTCAGTATGCGCCGTTTGATGTCGAGGGCGGCGTTAAGGCCTGGGGCCATGCGACGAGCCGCGACCTTATGACGTGGGACTACGTTGGCGCTCCGCTGCTGCCCGACGAGCCGTTCGATTGTCACGGTGTGTATTCGGGCTCCGCGCTTGCCGAGGACGGCCACATACGCGTACTGTACACAGGCAACGTTAAGCTTTCCGATGCGGACGGTACGTACGACTACGTCAATACCGGACGCCGCGCTGATACCGTCTATGTCCAGAGCGTTGATGGCCTTGCCGGTCGGGAGTTCAGCCAAAAGCGTGTGGTGCTGGCTTCCGAGGATTATCCCGAGGATTTGACCTGCCATGTGCGCGATCCCAAGGTATGGCGTGACGCGGACGGGCGTTATCACATAGTGCTGGGTGCTCGTCGTCGCGTGGATGGGCCGCATGTCGAGAGCCGTTTTTGTGCGATGCACGGCGAGGGTGCCGGGCGCGACGTGGGTGAGATCCTGGTGTATGGCTCGGCCGATATGCTGAGCTGGGAGCTCGAAAGCCGTGTGTCTACGCCCGAGCGTTTTGGCTTTATGTGGGAGTGCCCGGGGTATCTGGAGCTTGAGGTGGATGGCGGTGTGCCGGCGAAGTGGTTGTCCTTCTCGCCCCAGGGGCTCGAGGGCGGTCGTTGGGACCGCGGCAATGTGTATGCAGCGGGCTACATGCCTGTAACGGGCGACATTACGGGCGGCAATGACGCTTATGAGCTTGGCGAGTTCCGCCTGTGGGACGCTGGTTTTGACTTCTATGCTCCGCAGGAGTTCACGGCCGAGGACGGTCGCCATATTCTAATCGGCTGGATGGGCATGCCCGATGAGCCGACCTATGGCAACGCGCCTACCGTGGCGTGCGGCTGGCAGCACTGCATGACGGTGCCGCGTGAGCTTGCAGCCGGTGCCGACGGCGTGGTGCTGCAGCAGCCGGCTCGCGAGATCGAGCACCATTATGCCTCGGTGCGCGTGGGGGAGGGCTCGTTGGAGGTCGCCGGCGATACCTGTTTTGACGTTGTTGTTGATGGTGTCGACGGCGCGTTTACCGCAACCATTGATGGCGAGCTGAAGCTGGCGTTTGTGCCCGCCAATGGCGAGCTGCCCGCGCGCTTTGAGATGCGATTTACCGATGAGGGGCGCGCTTCTGCCGGCTGTGGTCGTACTGTGCGCTGGGAGCCCGTCGACGAGGTGCGCAACGTGCGCATTGTTGGCGATGTCTCGTCGGTCGAGGTGTTTGTGAACGATGGCGCGCTCGTGTTTTCGACGCGCATCTATCCCGAGGCCTATGGCGTGACCGTTGACACTCCGGGTGCGAACGTGACCTATCACGCGCTCAACATCTAGGCGATTCGTCGCATATCGGCGCTATACTGCAGCCGTTGCCCACGATGCGGGGAACACCCGCATCGTGGGTTTTTGCTTATGAAGGGGCGGTGCCTTGTGGATGTACAGCAGCTAGAAGAGGCTTGGGCTTTGAGGACCGGCGCGCGTGAGGCGCAGTTGCTTGCGGCCCCGCATGTGCCGGCAGGGCTGTCGCAGCTGCTGATTGTGCGTCCCTGCGACCGCCTGGTGGCCTTTGCGGATGACTTTGTCGATGCGTTTGCGAGCGGCTTTGATTGCTGCGATGTCGCGCTGGTGGGCTCGCCGTCCGCCGAGGCGTTTGCCGCTGCGTCCGAGGGCTTTGATGCTTCGTTTGATGCCGAGGGGCCGCACCTGTGGTGGTTCGTTAACTCCATCGGCGGGTTTGGTCTGCGTGTGCCCGATCTGCGTGCGCTGGGTCGGGCGGCGCGTGAGGCCCATGCGCTGCTGGTTGTTGACAACACCGTGGCGTCGGCTTTTGGCTGCGATCCGCTGCGGCTGGGTGCCGTGCTGTCGCTCGAGGCGCTCGACCGCGTGTGTGCCGGTAAGGCTCCACGCAAGCTCGTTGCTGCTTCGGTGGCGCGCTCGCAGCTCAAGCGCCATCGTGTGGATGCTGCTGCCGAGTGCGCACATGCCCTGCTTGAGGGCTGCGGCTTGGCTAAGCTTAATTTGCCTGCTGGCGAGGCCGCTGTGCTGGAGCGGGGACTGGACTCGCTCGATGTCCGCATGCAGGCACACTTCGACCGTGCCCGTGCGCTGGCAGAGTATCTGGCCGCCAACGAGATGGTGCGCAACGTGCGCTATCCTGGGCTGAGCTCGCATCCCGACCATGCGGTTGCAACGGGAATCCTCGAGCACGGCTTTGGCCCGGCAGTTGAATTTGACCTTATCGAGCGTAGCGCGGGCGAGCTGTTCGATGCTTTGCCGGGGGAGTTTCGTACATCGCCCGCTGGCGGCGCAACGACGCGCCTTTCGGCCCCACGTGGCAAGCAGGGGAGCACCATCCGCCTCTTCGCCGGCACCGACGACCCCTTGGTTGTAGCGTCCACCCTGGACAACGCCCTTCGTAAATTAGCTACTTTTTAATACTTGCGATGAGGTCGTTTGCTTTGGTGGCAATGATGTTGTTGATGTCGGCCTGCAGCTCCTCGTAGACCGCTATGGCTCGCTCGCCGGCGGGGGTGAGCGTGGATCCGCGGGCGCCGTCTCGCTCGATGAGTTTGCAGCCCAGCTGACCTTCGGCCTCGTTCACGATGCGCCAGGCCTTGGAATACGCCATGCCCATGTTCTTGGCAGCACGGTTGAGGGAGTGCTCGCGGGCGATACCCTGCAGCAGCAAGACGCAGCCGTGGCCGAACACGCCCGGCAAATCCTTGTCGCAAGCTTGAATGACCAACTTTGCCGTCGTCTTGTACTCCATACGCTCCACGTCTCCCCGCTAAAGTGTTTGCTGGGCAAACGCAAAGCCTGCGTCAAACCCTCGTGTGCTCTTCTTAAATCATGCATTGTAGCAGTCAAAGTGCGTTAAGATACTTCCCCAGTATTGGGCGCCCAAGGTTGGGCTGGGTCCTACGAGGCCTGCAGCCGACCGGTCGCATGGAAAAAGGAGAAACATGGCTACGTTCTTTCCCGGTGAGTCCCACACGTTTTCGGAGTATCTGCTGGTCCCTGGTTACTCGTCCTCGCAGTGCATCCCCAACAACGTCTCTCTTAAGACGCCGCTAACCCGCTTTAAGCGCGGTGAGAAGCCGGCAATCACCCTGAACATCCCCATGGTTTCCGCCATCATGCAGTCCGTCTCGGGCGTCGATATGGGTGTCGCGCTCGCTACCGAGGGTGGCCTGTCCTTCATTTACGGCTCCCAGAGCGCCGAGTCCGAGGCCGCCATGGTCAAGGCCGTCAAGGATCACAAGGCCGGCTTCGTTCAGTCCGATTCCACGCTGACCCCCGACATGACCATGGAGCAGGTCATCGAGCTCAAGGAGAAGACCGGTCACTCCACTATGCCGGTCACCGACGACGGCACCCCCAAGGGCAAGCTCGTGGGTATCGTCACCAGCCGTGACTATCGCCCCAGCCGCGATGATCACCAGAAGAAGGTCTCCGAGTTCATGACCCCGCGTGAGCAGCTTATCGTGGGCGATAAGAACATCAGCCTCAAGGTTGCCAACGACGTCATTTGGGACAATAAGCTTAACGCCCTGCCGATCGTCGACGACAACGATCACCTCATGGGCATCGTCTTCCGCAAGGACTACGACAGCCACAAGACCAACCCCAACGAGCTGCTCGATAACGACAAGCGCTACATGGTCGGCGCCGGTATCAACACCCGCGACTATGCCGAGCGCGTGCCGCTGCTCATCGAGGCCGGTGCCGATGTCCTGTGCATCGACTCCTCCGAGGGCTTCAGCGAGTGGCAGAAGCGCACCATCGAGTGGATCCGCGCCAACTATGGCGAGGACGTCAAGGTCGGTGCCGGTAACGTCGTCGACGCCGAGGGCTTCCGCTTCTTGGCCGACTGCGGTGCCGACTTCATCAAGGTCGGTATCGGCGGCGGTTCCATCTGCATCACCCGTGAGACCAAGGGTATCGGCCGTGGCCAGGCCACCGCGCTGATCGACGTCTGCCGCGCTCGCGACGAGTACTACGAGGAGACCGGCGTCTACGTACCCGTGTGCTCCGACGGCGGTATCGTTTACGACTACCACATGACGCTCGCCCTTGCCATGGGTGCCGACTTCATGATGCTGGGCCGCTACTTCGCCCGCTTCGACGAGAGCCCGACCGAGCGCGTCAACGTGAACGGCCAGTACATGAAGGAGTACTGGGGCGAGGGTTCTGCGCGTGCCCGCAACTGGCAGCGCTACGACCTGGGCGGCGCCGCGAAGCTCAGCTTCGTCGAGGGCGTCGACTCCTACGTCCCGTACGCCGGCTCCCTCAAGGACGGCGTGGGCGGCACGCTTTACAAGGTCAAGTCCACGATGTGCAACTGCGGTGCCCTCTCGATCCCCGAGCTCCAGGAAAAGGCACGCCTGACCCTGGTAAGCTCCACCTCCATCGTCGAAGGCGGCGCCCACGACGTAGTCGTCAAGGACTCCCAGCAAAGCGTCAGCTACCGCTAAGCGGCTTTCCCAGGCACCGCACCTTGCCGTTCAAACCGTCGCTCGCGTACCAAAGTACGCGTCGCTCCTCTTTCACGGCAATCTGCGGCACTTGGAAAACCCGACCATGCTTGGGCTGGTAACAATTAGCGGTTGATTCACAACCACGTTATTAAGATAAAGCGAGATGCCTGTAAGTTGCAGGCATCTCGCTTGTCGTATTTGCTATCATCAGTCAAGTTAACCTTAGGGTCGGTCGGCTTAGCTTTGTTCGCTACAAGTTCCGCACGCAAAGAAGAGCACTTAATGTGCTCTTCGTCTTGCGCAGGACTGTCCGCAGTAGCGAACAAAGCTAAGCCGACCGACCCCAGCTAAGATTAAAGGAGCTGATATGTGCGATTGCACAGGTCATAAGGATGAGATCCCTGCCTACGACGCGCAGGCCATTGAGTCCAAGTGGATGAAGGCCTGGGAGGACTCCAACCTCTTTGCTGTCGACACCGACGACAGTAAGCCCAAGAAGTACGTGCTCGAGATGTTCCCGTATCCGTCGGGCGACCTGCACATGGGCCACGCGCGCAACTACACCATCGGCGATGCCATGGCCCGTCAGGCTCGTATGCGCGGCTTTGACGTGCTGCACCCCATCGGCTTTGACGCCTTTGGCCTGCCCGCCGAGAACGCCGCCATCAAGCACAACACGCAGGCTGCCGCCTGGACGTATAAGAACATGGACCAGGCGCTCGCCACGATGAAGCGCATGGGCTTCTCCTACGATCTGGATCGCATGGTCAAGACCTGCAGCCCCGACTACTACCGCTGGGGTCAGTGGATCTTTGAGAAGCTGTGGGGAAAGGGCCTGGTCTACCGCAAGAAGAACCCGGTCAACTGGTGCCCTAACTGCAAGACCGTTCTGGCCAACGAGCAGGTCACCGAGGGCAAGTGCTGGCGCTGCGGCACCGAGCCCGAGAAGCGCGACCTGGAGCAGTGGTACTTCAAGATCACCGAGTACTCCCAGGAGCTGCTCGACGACCTGGAGAAGCTCCCCGGCTGGCCCGAGCGTGTCAAGCAGATGCAGGCCAACTGGATCGGCCGCTCCGAGGGCGCCGAGGTCGACTTTACCCTGTGCGACCAGGATGGCGAGCCCATCGAGGGCGACGAGGGCAAGATTACCGTCTTCACCACGCGTGCCGACACCCTCTTTGGCGTCTCCTTCTTTGTCCTGGCTCCCGAGTACGCTCGTCTGCACGAGCTCGTCGAGGGCACGGAGTACGAGGAGGCCGTCACCAAGATCGTCGAGGACTCTAAGCATATCTCTGCCGTCGAGCGTGCCCAGGGCACCCTCGAGAAGCACGGCGCCTTTACGGGCCGCTACGTGGTGAACCCCGTCAACGGCGAGAAGGTTCCCGTGTGGGTTGCCGATTATGTCGTTGCCGACTACGGCACCGGCGCCGTCATGGCCGTTCCCTGCGGCGACCAGCGCGACTTTGAGTTTGCCCGTAAGTACGACCTGCCGATCGTGCCGATCATCCTGGACGATGAGGACCGCGCTGCCGTCGAGGCCAGCGGCGAGACCATCGATACCTTCCATGCCGAGACCGTCGACTGGGATTGCGCCCACGCTGCCGAGGGCACGCTCGTCCAGTCCGGCAAGTACACCGGCATGCGCGGTGGTAAGCACTCCGAGGGCGAGGCTGCCATCGTGGCCGACCTCGAGGCCATGGGCTGCGGCCGTCGCAAGGTCGAGTTCCGCCTGCGCGACTGGCTCATCAGCCGTCAACGCTATTGGGGCAACCCCATCCCGGCCATCCACTGCGAGCACTGCGGCATCGTGCCCGTGCCTGAGGATCAGCTCCCGGTGACGCTGCCCGAGAACCTGGACCTGGGCGCCGGCGAGACCCTCGCCGAGTGCAAGGACTTCTACGAGACCACCTGCCCGGTCTGCGGTCGCCCGGCCAAGCGCGAGACCGATACCATGGACACCTTCACCTGCTCCAGCTGGTATTACCTGCGCTATACCGATCCGCACAACACCGAGCTGCCCTTCTCCCGCGAGGCGGCCGACCGTTGGATGCCCGTCGATAACTACATCGGCGGCATCGAGCACGCCATTCTGCACCTGCTCTACAGCCGCTTCTTTACCAAGGCGCTGCGCGACCTGGACCTGCTGAGCGTTGACGAGCCCTTCACCAACCTGCTGTGCCAGGGCATGGTCAAGGACGAGAACGGCGACACCATGTCCAAGTCCAAGGGCAACGTCGTGCCCCCGAGCTCGGTTATCGAGCCCTACGGCGCCGACACCATGCGTCTGGCGATCCTGTTTATCGCCCCGCCCGAGAAGGACTTCGACTGGGATCCCAAGGCCGTCGAGGGCGCCAACCGCTTTATCAAGCGCGCCTGGCGTATCGTGTGGCAGCTCGTCCAGTCGGGTGACGCCAGCGTGGCCTTCGACAAGTCCGTGCTCGACGAGACCGCGATGAAGCTCTACCGCGAGCGTCACCGCACCATCGCCAAGTGCACCGAGGACTTCGACCGTGGCCAGTTCAACACCGCGATCTCAGCCGTCATGGAGCTCGTCAACGCGGCGAGCGCCTACCTCAACGCCACCGAGGGTGCTGACCGCGACAAGGCCCTGTGCTACGGCGTGGCCAAGGACATCGTGAGCGTCCTGGCGCCCATCTGCCCGTTCTGGGCCGACGAGCTGTGGCACGAGGCGCTCGGCTGCGAGGGCAACGCCTACACCGCCGCCTGGCCCGAGTTCGACCTGGCCGAGTCCATCGAGGACACGGTGCAGATCGTCGTCCAGGTGCTCGGCAAGGTCCGCGGCCGCATTGACGTGGCCCGCGATGCCTCCAACGAGGAAATGCAGGCTGCCGCCGAGGCTGCTGTCGCCAAGTGGACCGAGGGCAAGACGGTCGTCAAGGCCATCTGCGTGCCCGGCAAGCTGGTCAACCTGGTGGTTAAGTAAACCTCGCGCACATAGTTGACGCACAAAAGACGAGGGGCGATCCGGCTGGGTCGCCCCTCGTTTTGCGTTATATGCCCTGCTTGGCTTGTGCCTAGCACCACCCTCTACGGAATGTGCACCAGGTCCCTAAAGTAGACGTTGCCCGTCTGCTCCTCGAACAACCAGATGTTGAGGTAGATGTCGTTGAGATCGTTGTTCACGTCAAAGTCCGGATCGTCGAAGGTGCCTACAAAGGTGAGCATCGCGGTCGTTTCTTCGCCTGCGGCGACGGGCTGGCGCATGCGCACGTCGCGGACCACGCCGTTGACGTAGGCATAGGAGTCCACATCGCCAAACATCATGTCGACACCGGTGTTGTTGGTCACCGTAAAGACGAGCGCGGCGTCGCCGTAGCCATCCGTGTCCTTGCCCACGCAGGTAACATGGACGTTCTCGTCTGCCTCAAGGTCGATGGGGAACTGTTCTTGGGAATCGGGACCCAAGCTCTGGGGATCGACGATGTCCTCGTCTATTTTGTTGAAGCTCGCCGGGGGTTCGGTTTTCTCGATGGCTTTGGTGCTGCCAAGATCCGGTTCGCATGTTCCGGTTTTGCTGTTCGTTTTGCCACAGCCCACGAGGGTCAACGAGCACGTTGCGATGGCGAGCGCAGTCATGCAGAGGGTGCCTAGGCGTTTCATGGGTGCCTCCTTACCGTAAAGGATCTCGAAAGGTTCGTCGTTGCGCGACTTGCTGGCTGGCTTGTTGCAGAATGCCCCTTAACGTAAGTCTGATCGATAGGGGCTCGGGGAGGAATGCCCTTGGGGTCCGAACGGGCCTGTGGATTGGGACGCATGGCCCGTTTTGGGACCCTCGGGCGCTTGCCTCATGGAGTCTTTAGTCCAATTGTCCTATTCTTGTGGAGAAGCTGTGCGCACGCTGACCTGCAGATTCGTACTGTGCTTGCACGTTTCCGCAGCTATTGGTATAGTTTGCTTGCAAATGAAGTTGTAATTGAAAGAAGTGGGGTTTCGGCCCCGCTTCTTTTTTGTATGGATGGAGGTGCCGCAATGGTCAAGACCAAGACCGAGCAGGCGATCATCGACGCGCTCGAGGCCGTCGCTCCCCAGCACGATGTCGACATCGTCGACGTCGAGCTCGTGGGTGCCACCAAGGCCCCCTGCGTGCGCGTGCGTATCGAGGGTGCCGAGGGTCAGAGCCTGTCGCTCAACGACGTCACGGCCAACACCAAATGGGTCGGCGATGTGATTGAGGAGCTCGACCCCATCTCTTCGAGTTATACGCTCGAGGTGTCGAGCCCGGGCATGGCGCGCCCGCTACGCCGCCCGTGCGACTTTGCCCGCTTTGTGGGCGAGAACTGCGAGCTCACCTCCACCGCCACCGAGGGTCGTCGCAAGTACGCCGGCAAGATTGCCGCCGCCACCGAGACGAACGTGACCCTTGAGCTCGAGGGCGGCGAGTCCGTTACCCTCGATTTCTCTGATGTTAAAAAGTGCAAGTTGAAGCCCACCTACGACTTCAAGCCCGCGAAGGAAGGAAAGTAAGATGGCAGCATCCGACATGATGTCCGCCCTGATGGAGCTTTGCCAGGAGAAGCACATCGACCAGCTCTACCTGATCGACCGCCTGGAGCAGTCGCTCGCCAAGAGCTATGCCGAGATCCTGCATCTTGAGTGGGGCGCCAAGGTGACCATCGACCGCACCACCGGCAAGATCTACGTCTACCGCCTGGAGCCGATCGACGATTCCATGGACGAGGAGGGCAACTTCACCGAGTTCGAGGAGATCGACGTCACCCCCAAGAACACGAGCCGCATCGCCGCCCAGCACGCCAAGGCCGAGATCAACGCCATCGTGCGCAACTCCGCCCGCGAGCAGATCTACGAGGAGTTCTCCGGCCGCATCGGTGACCTCATCAGCGGTACCGTGCTGCAGTCCACGCCCGACTTCACGATCGTCAAGATTCGCGAGGGCGTCGAGGCCGAGCTTCCGCACTTCGACCAGCGCCGTTACGAGAACGAGCGCAACGAGCGTCCGATGGGCGAGCGCTACCTGCACAACCAGCACATCAAGGCCGTGATCATCGACGTTCGCGACCCCAACTCCAACCTGCAGCCGGTTCGTGGCGAGCACAGCCGTCCGCCGATTGTCATCTCCCGTACCCACCCCGAGCTCATGCGTCGTCTGTTTGAGCAGGAGGTGCCCGAGATCTATGAGGGCACCGTCCAGATCAAGTCGATCGCCCGCGAGCCCGGCCAGCGCTCCAAGGTCGCCGTTCACTCGCTCGACGACCGTTTGGATCCCGTGGGCGCCTGCGTCGGCCCCAAGGGCAGCCGTGTCCGCGCTGTCGTGGGCGAGCTCCGTGGCGAGCGCGTCGACGTCATCCTGTGGGATGCCGATCCTGCCGTCTACGTCGCCAACGCCCTGTCGCCCGCTAAGGTCACCCGCGTCCTCATCGACGAGGAGAAGGCCTACGCCGGCGTCATCGTGCCCGACGACCAGTTGTCCCTCGCCATCGGCAAGGAGGGCCAGAACGCCCGCCTCGCCGCGCGCCTGACCGGCT
>CAJLCM010000063.1:0-11577 GCA_905205145.1 uncultured Collinsella sp. | reverse complement strand
GGCCCGATTTTGCCTCTTGACAATGTCCTGCTCATATTAAAAGGAGCGTCCCTAAGTGCCGGCTAGAGGGCACCAAAGAGGATGGCGTAGGTAGTGGATTCGCCGAGCTTGAGCTCGTCGCCGGGATTGAGTTGGGCGGAACGGCCGGGCTCGACCTGAATGCAGACGCGCGTGGCCCCGTTTACCACCACGGTTCCGTTGGTGGACGACAAGTCCTCGACGTGCCAGATATTTTGAGCATCGCACCAGATATGGGCATGGCGGGCCGAGACATCGTCGCCGACGTCGGTAATATCGTCCTCGCCAGTGGCCAGCGCGCCAATCTCAACACCCTGCTCACTCGGCTGAATCCAGCGCGGGGCGCTCACGACAAAACTGTTTTGTACGCGCAGCAAGCCCAAGGGGTGCGCCGGGGCGGGTTCGCGTTCGCCCGCGGTCATCGACATGCCAAGCGAACGCGGCGTGGATGTGCCTCCGCCACAGGTCGCGTGCGCGTAGTCGATGGCATAGTTCACCGAGGACCGCACATCCGCCGAACAACCGACGGCGACAAACAGCACCAGCACGGCCTCGGCGCGCTCGGCGGGCATGAGTTCCGCCGCCTGGGACAGGCGATCGAGCGCGTTGCGATAGAGATTCGTGTCCTGGTGGCACTCTTCGAGCGCGCGTACCATCGGTTCACCTGCAGGACCGCACACCATATTGATCACAGCCGTGGAGTCCATGGGATTGCGCTGGCGCAGGGCCAGTTGCGACATAATACGCGCAGCCGAGGTACCGTATTCGGCAAAGTAGCGCTGCTGAAGCGTGCCGACCGGCGCGCGAACGATAAAGCGGGAAACCCAAGAGCGATCGGCGGCTCGGCTCTGCGGGCTGCGGCCGTCGGCGAGCGGACGGGACGAAAGCACCAAGCCGCACAGCTCGATATGGCTCAGATGCGCCGCGCGCTTAAAGATGTCAAACATGGCCCCGCATGGGGTGAGCTCAACTTGAGATGCCATGACCTAGGCCTCCTTGGTCGTAGAAATAGAATCGGACGATACTTCGACAGGTCCGCCAAAAGTACAGGCAGCTGCGGCTCCACCGGCAAGCGGAGTCGCCATCTGGGCTTTTGTGCGTCGCGGTGCCGAAACGGGAAGTTCAAAGGCAAAGCCCATCGCAAGCAAAAACCACGTAAGCGTATAGGTTGCAACCAGAGCGGCAACAAGGCCGCCCATCACGGCGCGTTGGAAAAATATGCTACATGCAGCCACAACCAGCACCGGAACCTCGCAGGCAGAAAGCGCAAGCACGCCCTGCAGGAACCCCGAGCGCCGATCACGCGCAAGTGCCCCCGCGACAACACCCGCCACGCCCGGCAGCGCCAATGCCAGTGCGGCAATGATACCCGGCAGCGGCCCGGACCACACGAGCGGCCCCAAACTCAGCGTCATACGGGCGCCCGTCGCCAGCAGCGCAGCCGACACCACGACCGCAGCCCAAACCACGCCGCAGACGACTGTCGCGCCGATCATCGCCGCGCGGCGCACGGCACGGCCGGACGCATCCATGGGGCACGGCGTGAGCGGCTCGCCGCGGAGCGAACGACCGACATTTTGCGCATAGTGGTCACAAAACGCCGAGAACGCCGCCTCGACCGCCGCCGGCTCGGGACGATCTTTTTGATGGCTGGACAGACAGGCCATCACCACGTCGAACAGCTGGGCATCGACAAACGCCAGCGCATCGCGTAGCTCTTCGGAATCCGGCTCAAGCCCTAGCTGCTGGGCCTGCTCGGCCGCGGCGAGCGCCACATCGGGCTCACGACGAAGCAGCTGAGTCAAATCGCAACCGGGCGCATGGGCACCAATGGGATAGTCGGGCCGCGCGTCCATCTTGAGACGGTAGGGGCTCGCGATGTCGCGCGTCTTTTTGCGCGAACCCGAGGTGCCCGAAGTGCTCGGCGCGGCTTCGTATGGCACGACGCCGGCAATGAGCTCGTAAACCGTGCTTGCCGCGGCATAAACGTCAATCGCCGGCGACATACGCAAAGCGCGCAGGTCGGGAATATCGTCGGTGAGCATCTCGGGCGGGGCATAGGCAACCGTCGCGCGACGCAGCGTGGCATAACGCTCCGTAAACGACGCCTTGCCGCCGGTACCGGCCACGGCCGACGCAGGCTCAAGCGCCAGCGACGAGCCAAAGTCGATCAGGCACAGGTCAAAGGTGCCCTCGGCAAGCTGCCGGTCAAGCGGTAGACGCGCCGTGCGCACCATAATATTAGCGGGCGAGATATCGCGATGGACAAAGCCCTCGCCCACCAGGCTCATGCGGCAGAGCAGATCGAACAGGTCGCGACCCAGACGCGCCGCCACAAGCGGCGACAGGCGTCCGGCATCGTCCACGGCAAGTCGCGAACGCAAGCGGGCAAGCGTCTCGCCCTCGACCCATTCCATGACAATTGCAGGCACACCGTCGACCTCGCCCCAGCCATAGAGGCGGGGAAAGCCCTTAAGGCCCGAAAGGGCGCGATGGCATTCGTATTCCTCGCGAAACGCCGCCTTGAACTTGGCGACCAGCGCCTCGTGAGCGGCATCGTCATCAAACTCATCGCGCGTCGGCAAGATGAGCTGCTTGAGTGCCACGGCCTCGCCTTGGGCGTTGACAGCACGCGTCACGCGGCCGATACCGCCACGGCGCATGGTGGCATCGTCGGCAAACAGCATCGTAAAACGACGCAGATAGGCAGGCAGTTCGTCCTGACCGAGCGCAATGGCCGGCTCAAACCCGTCGACACGCGCCAGGCGCAGGCCGACCATGGGATCGCGACCGAGCGATTGTGGTGTGGTGGATGCAAGATCGGTCATCATAGGGCAAGCGCCGCCACGTTATTGTTGAAGTTACCGAGCGCGACGTCATCATCGCCGTAATGGCCGACCCATTGGCATAGGTTGGTGTAACAGCCCCACAGATTGGCATACTGCTGATACCACTTTGACCGGGGCGAGAATGTCTGACGACCGAACTCGGCTCGAATGACAAACATCTCCCCGACCAGGCTGTCGCACGGCCTAGGATCTCCCGTAGAGTTATAGGTCGAGACCACGTCATTGGCACGAGAAACATAGCCGTCGAGCATGTTGTACTTGGTCACAAGCCAACTGTGAATGCTCTCTTCCTCAGCAGCGGAAAGGCCACCGGAGTTTGCATCGTTGTCAGTGTTGCCGCCCGTCGAGCCGCCGTTTCCAGACCCTCCGGTAGAGGAACCCGCCCCAGAGCCGCCGCCCGAACTCGATGAATCCGAGCCGGAGCCAGAAGTATCCGAGCTACCGGGCTTTCCGGACTGCCGGGCGTCCTGCTCCTTTTGCTGCTCGACCTTATTCACCGTTGCCGCCACGCTATTGTTGGACAACCGATCGATGATCTTGGTGTTGGTGAGCACGATGGTTTTGCCATTGGCAAGCGTGACTTCGTTGTCCGGGGCCTCGGCGCCGTCCGCATCGTCGGTGCCAAACACAATATGCGCGACCACACTTGCCCAAGCATATCCAGTCGTGGTACCCAGGTCACTTTTGACCTCATGCCCCACGCGCGGTTCGCGTGCGGCATGCGCCTGCATCATGGACGGCACGGTCATGCCATAGGCAGAAACGCCAGCTATGACCAGCACCAGCGAGCACGATAGCAGTGCGTACGCCCGCGGCGCCAAGCCCAGTCGGCGTCGCATGCGCACCGCGGCGCCGCGCTTTGTCTGAGTGCCACCGGGCCGCATGCGTTCTCCTCCAAGAAAAACACGCCGCTCAGAAGCGGCGCATTCATTCAAATCCATATTTGAGTGTATCAGCGAACCCAAAAGGTTGCGCAACGAATGGGCAAATTAAGGATGCGAGCGGAAGCATCCATGCGATAAGCGGATACGAAGCATCTTTGTTGCACAACAAACTCACAGTCGCACGGGGAAATTATGACTACCCCGTGCGTCGCGAGGAAAACATACGGCAGGAGCAGGCTCGCCACCTAAATCGCGCGACGGGCCTCAATGGCGCGGCCAAGCGTAAGCTCGTCGGCATACTCCAGGTCGCCGCCCACGGGCAGGCCGCTCGCCAGACGCGACACCTCGACGCCCAGCGGCTTGATAGTGCGGGCCAGGTAGCTCGCCGTGGTCTCGCCCTCGATGTTGGGGTTGGTGGCGATGATGACCTCATGAATATCCTCGTGGCCCAGACGCGCCAGCAGCTCGCGGATGTGCAACTGCTCGGGACCAATCTTGTCCATGGGACTGATCACGCCGCCCAATACGTGGTAGAGACCGTGGTAGCTGCCCGTGCGCTCGATCGCCTGGACGTCGCGCGGCTCGCCCACCACGCAAATGCGAGTGGTATCGCGCATCGGGTCCTGGCAGATGGAGCACTCGTCGGCCGTGGCGTAGTTAAAGCAGCGGCTGCAAAAGTGGACCTCCTGCTTGACCTCCAGGATGGCCTCGGCCAGGCGGCGGGCCTCCTCGGCATCGGCCTCGAGCAGGTAATAGGCGATGCGCTGGGCCGACTTGGGACCAATGCCCGGCAGACGGCCCAGCTCATCGAGCAGTTTTTGCAGACTGTGATTCGCACTCATATATATGTGTGTCTTAGAACGGCATGCCCGGGATGTTGAGGCCGCCGGTGATGGCGCCCATCTGCTTGTTGGCGAGCTCGTTGACGCCGCGGACGGCCTCGTTGACGGCAGCCATGATCATATCCTGCAGCATATCGACGTCCTCGGGATCGAGGGCATCGGGATCGATGGTGAGGTTGACGAGCTCCATCTCGCCGTTAACGGTCACCTTGACCATGCCGCCGCCGGCAGAGGCGTCGACGGTCTGGGACTTGAGGTTCTCCTGCGCGGCGGCAAGCTGCTCCTGCATCTTGCGAGCCTGCTTCATCATCTGCTGCATGTTCATACCGGCCATGATGGCTCCTTTACGTGCGGCCGCACGCCGAGCTGCAAGGGCAGCCGGAGCACGGCAGGACTTTCAAACTCAAAAATCGTACCACGGCGCGCGGCCAGCGAGCGGGGCGGTCACGCTACCTCAGTCGATATACATGTCCTGGAGTGCAAGCCGCACCCAAAAATTATGCAAAGTTGAATAATTCGCATCTGCATAATATTGAAAGCTAAATCTCGTAGAGCCGGAATCCGACATTTAATGCGTACCACTAAATGGCTAAATGCCGAGCCACTACTCGAGGCGGCACGCATGACGGCGGGGTATAATTTGATTGCCATAGATAGCAATTTGGAGGTGCCCCATGAATGCCCCCGACGCGCTCCAAAACATCCGCTCAAAACACCCCGTCGCATATTTAGTTCTCTATCTTTTTGTCGGCTGGACATTGCTGGTTGTCATCACCCATGCTATAGCCTTTGGAGCAGAACTGCTGATAGCCAGCTCGGACCAGCCCATCGTCAAATGGGAGACGACCGATAAGTGCACCGACGGAACCCGAACCGTTTACTACAACAGCCCGTCCCTCTACCAAGAGTTCAAGGTCAAGATAAAGGACTTCAAGATTGTCGATGCCGAGCTAGGCGACTATTCGACAATCGGAGCAACCGTCGACGCCGAGCAAGTCGAGCACACAGACAGCCATGCGACGTATCGTATCGACCTCAACATCCTAGGCCGGCCGTCGCGCACCTGTTTGCTCGAATACGATATACGCGGCACCACACTACACATGTCCGAAATACAAATGCGCCCGGGCAAGGGGTTCTCTTCTTGAGCAGTATACCCGCCTGCGCAGCTACTCCACCGGCTTGAAGATGGTGGACTGACCGAAGACGCTGCGGATGAGGGCTTTGGCCTCGTCCTCGGTCTGCGGAATGCTCGGGGCTGCACCCTGATGGCCGAAGGGGCTGCCCGCACCGGGGTTGGACTCCCAGGGAGCTGCAGGAGCGTCCTCCTCTTTGGGGGCAGTTGCAGCGGACTTGGGCGCGGACGCCGCACCCGGCACGTCGAACGGAGGCAGATCGTCCCCACCAGCATCGGCAGCAAAACCGCCGACCATGGCATCATCGTAGGGAACCTGCTCGGATTCCCATGGCGCAGACGACGCGGCAGGCTGAGATTTGGGAGCGGCAGAGCGCTCGGGCGCACGGGGTGCGGGCTCAGTCGGGAGCTTACCCGTGGCAGGAGCGCCGGCGGGGTTGTCGGAGCGTAGCCAGGGGGCTTTGCCCAGGTCAGACGACTTGGGCGCGGGCGAGGCGGGCTTGGGCGCGGGTGTCGGAGCAGCCGGTTTGGGCGCCGCGGGCTTAGGCGCCGACGGGGTCGATGCCGCTACCGGTGCCGTTTGCTGCTGCGACGCGCTGGCGCTCGAGAATGCAGGGGCCGCCGAGGACACGGGTTGCGGGTCCGCAGATGCCGCAGCCCGTGCAGATGGAGAATGCTCCTCATGTTGAGGAGCCGGCGTGCCACCCCCATCCAGGACATAGTCGACGGTACGACGACCGAAGACTGCGCAGACCGTCGGCAGAACCACCGACTGTGTATCGGCGCGACCGAGCATCTTGATGGCAAAGGTCGAGCCCGCAGGGAACGAGACAGTGAGCTGGGAGCCGTCGTCGGCCGTGGCGCGGGCGTTGAGCAAAAGCCCTGCGTAGGAAGCCTGACGCGCCTTGACACGCTCGACAACCTCGGCCCATTTGCGCTGGAGCTCGCCGGCATCCTCAACCGCGGGGGTCTCGGCGGCGCCGGCGGCGGCAACCCGGGCGGCATTGTTGGACTGGGGCTTAGATGCCGGAGCGGTGACAGGCGCGGGGGCCGCAACGGGCTGAGACGTCGGAGCCGGCGCAGGCTGAGGTGCAGGCGCTGCAGGCTTGGAAACTGACACGGACGCAGAACGGGGCGCAGGCTGGGCAGCCGGAACAGCAGCACCACGGTCCCAAGGCATACCGCCCTGGCGCGCGGACGTAGCAGCGGGGGCAGCGGATGCCGCCGGAGCGGCAGCACGGGCGCCCGAAATGAGCGTCGGCTGTTGGGCAGCAGCGGATACGGATGCGGCAGGCGCGGCAGCCTGAGCAGCAGCCACACTCGCCGGCACGGCGCCGTTGGCGACCATGGCCTCCAGGCGTGCCACGCGCTCGGCCAATGCCTCAATCGTTAAATCAGCCTCGGGACGTGCCAGACGCGTACAGGCGATCTCGAGCACCAGGCGCACGTCGCTCGCGCCCCTCATCTCCAGTGCGGCATCGTCGAGCACCGTCAGCACACGGGCCAGGCGGTCGGCAGGATGCTCGCCAAAGGCAGCGGCCTCGGCAGCAAGCGCCTCGGCCTGCTCGGCACCGCCCTCAAACAACTCGGCACGGGCACCGGCAACGCAGGCAACATACACGTCGCGCACGTGCGCCACCAGGTCGCGCGTCAGTTCCAGCAGATCGTTGCCTTCCTCGACCTGCGCGCGAATAAGCCCATATAGCTCGGCGACATCACGATTAGCAATGGCGCGCGCAAACTCGCCCAGAATCTGGTCCGAAACTTCGCCCAAAAGCGAGCGGGCATCGTCCGCATGCACGGTGCCGTTGCCGAAGACGCTCAGCTGCTCCAGCGTGGAGAGCGCGTCGCGCATGCCGCCCTTGGCATGGCGCGCCACGATAGCCAGCGCCTCGTCGTCGTAATCGAAGCCCTCCTGCTCGCACACGTATGCCAGGCGATGCTCAATATCCTCGTTGCCGATGCGATGGAAATCGAAACGCTGGCAGCGCGAGAGGATGGTCTCCAGAATCTTTTGCGGGTCGGTGGTGCACAGCACAAAGATCACGTGTGCCGGCGGCTCCTCAAGCGTCTTGAGCAGCGCGTTGAACGCCGCCGTCGTGAGCATGTGGACCTCGTCGATGATATAGATCTTGTACTTGCCGCGCACCGGGGCAAAGTTGACGGAGTTGATGATCTCCTCGCGCACGTTGTCCACGCCGGTACGGCTTGCGGCATCGAGCTCGTAGACATCCGGGTGGTTGCCCTCGGCAATGAGCTCGCACTCCTCGCAAGTACCGTCAGGCATGCAGCCGCTTGCACCCTCGGTGCGCGCCGCCTCGGCATTGCGGCACAGCAGCGCCTTGGCCAGAATGCGCGCCATGGTGGTCTTGCCCGTGCCGCGCGGTCCGCAGAACAGGTAGGCGTGGGACAGGCGTCCCTCGGTGATGGCGTGCTCGAGCGTCGAGACGATATGCTGCTGGCCCACCACGGAGTCGAAGGTGAGCGGGCGATACTTTCGGTACAACGATTCCATGGGTGCTCCCCCGGGTATACTGAGTCTTGTTGCCGCGACGGCCATGCGGTCGCACGGCATACTGCATTTATAATAACCCGTACGGCGAGCCCGCCGCGATAGGAGTCCAAAGAGCATGGCAGACGCAGAGAGCAACCTCGTTCCCTCCGAAGCAGCCGACCAGGTCGAGGTCGCGCTCGAGGAGCAGGCCGCAGCCGACGGCGGCATCCTGTACCTCAACGAGTACCAGTACGAAAACGACCTGGTCACCGACTTCGCCCGCCTGGTCGCCTCGCCCAGGCGTCGCGGCTCGCTGTATGTCGCCGCCGCGATTGCCGCGCTCATCGGCATCGGCATGCTGGTGGCCGGCGGCAACTGGATCAAGTTTGGCGTCGTCTTGATCGTATTCGGCGCCTTTTTGGCCTGGTGGAGCAAAAACCTGCACCACACCCTCGCCCGCGACTTTATCGACGCCGTCGAGGCCGACGAGTCCATGGGTGGCCGTTATCGCCGCGTCGCCGCCAACGAGGACGGCCTGATGGTTTGGGGCAAGAGCGGCAAGTCGCAGTTCTTCCCGTTTGAAAAGCTCGACCACGTGCTCGACGGCGAGCGCATCTTTGTGGCCATGTTCGCCGACCAGGGCGTGACGATCCCTAAGGACACCTTTGTCCGCGGCGATGCCGAGCAGTTCGGTCCCTTCCTCAAGGCGCGCATCAACAAAAAACTCCGCATCGAGACCAAGAAGAAGAAAATGAAGGCCGAGAAGGCCGCCGCCGAGGCCAAGCAGGGCGACAAGTCCCAGGAGACCAAGGGCAAGCAGCGCAAGCAGAAGAAGGACAAGAAGAAGCGCTAAGGCCAAGCCAGACAGGCAGCCTCGCATCCCGCTATCCTCCCCATGCACCCGAGCGTGCTACACTAGCAGCATCTATGCCACCGCGAACGGCTCGGCTCCGCGCCCGCCGCTCGCAAACGAACTTTAAACGCACGAGGGTTGGCCATGCCGCTTTTCTCGCAACATACCGCCCGGTTCTCGCCGGACGTTCCCTTGGAGGGCACCAGCTCTCGCGAGCTGCTCAAGCGGTACCAGCCGCTCGAGACACTTGCGACTGGCGGTTTTGGCTCCATCGAGATCTGCCGCGACACGCACCTGCGCCGCCGCGTCGCCATTAAGCGCATCCCCCTTATCAACGGCGCCGGCATGCCCGCCAGCGACATCATGGATGTCCTGCGCGAGGCGCACACTGCCGCCATGCTTCAACATCCCAATATCGTGCAGGTCATCGACTTTACGCACGACACAGCCTATGCCTACCTGGTTATGGAATATGTCGATGGCATGTCGCTGGCCGAGTTTTTGCACCGCGTGGACGGCCACTCACTTACCTTTGACGAGGCCGCGGCCATTGCCGATGCCCTGGGCCAGGCGCTCACCTTCGCCCATAGTAATGGCGTACTCCACCTGGACATTAAGCCCGCCAACGTGCTCATCGACCACTCGGGCAATGTAAAGCTCACCGACTTTGGCATGGCGCGACTGTCGTCCGCCGGTGGCTTTGGCGGCTCACGCGGCGGCACCATCGGCTACATGCCGCCCGAGCAGCTCGATATCGAGACCGGCACGGTCGACGAGCGCGCCGATGTCTTTGCCCTCGCCTGTGTGATCTACGAGGGCCTGTGCGGCAGCGCTCCCTTTATGGCGGCCACGCCCGCCGACTCGCTCGACCGCATCATCGGCGGCGCCACCTATCCCAGCGAGCTGATACCACACTTTCCCCCGGGAGCCGAGGCCGCGCTCATGAGCGCGCTCTCCCCCATGCCGCAGGACCGCCCCAACAGCATCGAGGCATTTTGCGACCAGCTGCTCGCCGGCTTGGGCAGCGTGCGCGAGGGTCGCCGCAGCCTGGAGCAGATGGTGAGCGAGTTGTCGAACGACGAGCGCGCGGCAGACGATACCGAGTCGCTGCCCTACGAGGACGACGCCATCGAAGTCGACCCCGCGCTCGGCTGGGCCGGCACGCGCTGGAACCACGCGCGCGATTACACCATGCGCGCCATCTCGGCGCTAGCGTGCGGTACCTTCAGTTTTTTACTGATGCAAACCGCCGGGGTCGCGGCGCTTCCCGGACTTATCGTTGCAGCTGTCGCGATCGGGGCGGCCGCCGGCCTAGCCCCGCAGATCGGCTCGGCCATCTCGGCCGTGGGCTTTTTGGTACTTATGGCCAACGCCACCATGCAGGCGCAGGGCATCCTGTCGATGTTGCCCGTCGCGGTGATCTTTGCTGCCGCCATGTCCGGCTGGTGGATTGCCTGGGGACGCACCGAGGCCGCCGCAAGCGCCGCACTCACCAGCGCACTCGCGCTCGGCTGCCTGACCGGCAACACCTTCTTGGCAGCTGGGGCCGCCGTGGGCATCGCAGCATTTTGGCTCGGCCCGGCAAGCGCCGCGGCCGCCACGGGCATGGGCGCACTTTTTGCCCGCTTGGCCACGGTCGCCCTCTCCGCCGGAGGCGTACTGGGGCTCGGCAACGTCGCCGCAGCACTGGGCGATGCGCTCCTTTGGGCCGCCTTCGTGCTGGTTGCGGCCACGGCCGCGGCAACATCGCTGCTGCTCAACGCCCACGCCAAGCGCGCCGAGCAGGGGTCAAACCTTGCTTCAGTAGCCGCCATCGCCGTCGCCGGCATCGGCACGGCGGCCGCATCCTGTCTTGCACACCATATGGAAATTGCCAGCCTTGCAGCCGCGGTCATCGCCAAGGCGGCGGTTGCGGGAATCCTATCCTCTATAATCGTTGGGATATGCCTATATTTGCTCGGATACCAAAGAACCTATACGGAGAGTGATCTTTCGTGAACTTCCTGAACATCTTCGAGGACCACGTGGCCGGCATCTTCGGTGCCACCCGTGCCCCGTTCTCCTTTAAGAAGCTTGCCAAGCAGGCCGCTCGCGACATGGAGGATCAGACTCTGGTGATTAACGGCGTCAACACGGCGCCGGCACTCTATACCATCCTTATCGCCGCCGACGACGATCCCATGCTCGCCCCGTTCTACCCCGAGCTTTCGCGCGAGGTCCGCGAGTTCGTGAAGGCGCAGGCCGAAAAGCGCCGCTATGTCTTTGTCGGCGAGCCCCTCGTGCGCTTTATGATCGATCCGCAGCTGCGCGCCGGCAAGTTCTCGGTCTTTGCCGAGAACGTCGATGCCCCCACGCTCGGCCGCCTGTACGAAGAAGAGCGTGCCTATCAGAACGGCCTGGGCCAGAACAACTCCGCGGCAAGCCGTGCCGCCAGCGCCCCGCGCGCCGGCCAGCAGCAGTTTGCTGCCCCGCAGCAGCAGCGCCCCGCCGCCATGCCCCAGC
>CAJLCM010000062.1:0-11697 GCA_905205145.1 uncultured Collinsella sp. | reverse complement strand
TAATGGGGTCGTCTTCACCTCGGTCGGGCGCTAACAGCGGAATGCCAGCGAGGTCGAGAGCCTCGAGGAAGTTCGTCACCGCCATCTCGTGCGGCACATGCAGACCGACGATATCAAACGAAGCGACCGGCGCTGCACCCTCGAGCGAGAGCAGCGGAATACCCGCCTCGCGCATGGCGTCACCCATATCGGGCCACGGCACATAGCCACGCTCGCAGGAGATGCCCTCGGCCTGGTTAAGGATGTTGTAGAGGATGGCGATGCCCTGGTTGGGCAGACCGACCTCGTACACATCCGGGTAGATCAGGCAGCAACGGTAGTCGGCATCGGCCTTGGAAAGCGTGCCCCACTCGTGATCGATATAGCGGCTCGGCTTCTCGACCTTGGCGAGCAGCGGCTCAATTAAATGAAAACAGTCTTGGTATGCAACGCGCAACGGAAAACCCCTAAGCAGCGAGATCTGATGCGTCTTGGTAGGACGCCATAGGACGGGTAGCGCCCGCGACCGTGGTCACCAGATCGCGAACGCGGGAGAACGTGGCAGTGACCACCTCGTTGGCATGGCTGTAGTCGACATCGCGCTCGTAGAGCGAAACAAGCGCACGGCCCATGCCATAGGTGCCCGCGGCAGCAGTGAGCGCCTTGACGGCAAACCCAATATGCGGCGTCTGCTTGACGAGCGCGCGGGTGACCGCGCGGATCACAAGACCGCCGGCAAGCACGCCCGCGACCTCGTAGCCGCGCTCAGGCTTAATGCCGCGTCCAAAGACGGCAGCGAGCTCAAAGAGCATGCCCACCTGCGCCAGCGCCATAACGGGATAATCGGCGCCCGGCAAAAACACCAGCGCACCGGTCGCCATATTGGTGAGCGCGCACGAGGTGATGATACGATTGGCCGCCGCGATGCGCATGAAGGCAAAGTTCGCCGCAAAAGCCGTTTCCTTGTCGGTGCGATCGAGAATCCAGCGGGCAAGCGTCTCGAGCAGATACGTCTTATCGGTTGCCGCCACCACGCCGAGCATGGGCGTGGACTCCTCGATAAACGGCGCCTCCACAGCAGACTCGGCAAGCACGCACACGGGCGCGCCGGCAATCACGAGCTCCTGCACGGCACTCTCCAAGCGGTCGGAACCACACGAGAGCACCAGCACCACATCGGTATCGGTCTTTGGAGCAATTCGCTCCTCCCCCAGACGCTCGACGCGCACAATACCCGAGGTCGTCTGCGGCACAAAGGCGTCACGCACCGTCTCGGCCAGAAAGCGCGAGGCGGACGAATCCAGATAGACCGAGACGCGCACCGGCGTATCGGAATCCTTCTTAACGGACGCGCCCATCTTAAAAGCGCGGGTCAGCTTATCTACGGGAATTTTCATAGCAAACCCCTCCAGCGGTTACGCGGCGCCCGAACGATGCCGCCATATGGATTGTACGATACCCACCGTCAGCAGCTGAATCATCATCGAAGACGAACCGAAGCTAATAAACGGTAGCGGAATACCGGTAATCGGCATCATGCCGATGCACATGCCGATGTTTTCGAAGGTCTGGAACGCCCACATGCCAACGATGCCCACACACGAAAGACGCAAAAACAGCGACTCACACTTAAAGGCAACGCGAATCGTCGAAAAGATCAACAGCACGTAGAGACACAGGAGCAAAAAGGAACCGCAAAAGCCAAAGGTCTCGGACAGGAAGGCGAAGACGAAGTCGGTGTGGAACTCAGGCAGAAAGCCGCCGGCCGACTGCGTCGCATGCCCCAAACCCTTACCAAAGAAGCCGCCCGAGCCAACGGCGATAAGCGACTGCTGAAGGTTGTAGGCATCGTCCGAATCGGCATTATCGGGGTCGATAAAGACCGTCAGACGGTTCATCTGATACTGCTTGATGAGCACATCGTGGCCGAGCAACGAATCAAAGACCGAATCGAGCGCCAGGACGAGGGCCACCAGGCCCACGAGCAGGGCAAGGGTCGACAGCACCCATTCGCGGCGTGCACCGCTCATACAAATGACGATGGCGCCCGAAACCAGCACGACAAGGCCCGAGCCCAGGTCGCCCATGGCAACGACGGCCAAAAACGGAATGGACAGCATGCCGCAGAGCTTGACGTAGTCGCGAACGGTATCGATGCGACCGTTATACTGCGAGCCAAGCGTAGCAATAAAGAAAATGGTGATGAGCTTGGCAAGCTCAACCGGCTGGAATGTCAAGCCGATACCGGGAATCTTGATCCAGCCCGTCATGCCCAGACCGCCCGTATAGGACAGACCCGGAATCTTGGGCGAGAAGATCACGATCAGGTCGATGACGAGCAACGCCGTCGAGAAATTGGAAATACCGCGCAGGTCGGTACGCCAGACCAGCACCGCCAGCACCGCTCCGATGCCAATTCCCAGCAGATGGCGTGAGAACGAGGCATCGGCCTTAAACTGCGAAGCCGACCAGATGATGATGGCGCCGTAGGCGACGAGCGCCATGGTAGCCACGAGCACACCGATATGCACCTTTTGGCGAAACGTGCCGCGCGAGGCCGAAAGTTGCTTGTTGACGCGGTCCAGGCTGCTGCGAGAGCCGGTCTTGGTTGAGCGGAACAGATCCGCCGGAGAAAAATCCATCGCAACCTCCTATCGAACCGAAGAATCGCCCGAGGCCGAAGAGGTATCGGGCTCGTCATAAATCACGCCGAGCACGTCGCGAACGACATGCATCGCGGTATCTGAGCCGCCGCCGCCCTGCTCCAGGACGGTAGCGATGACATACTTGGGATCATCGGCCGGCGCATAGGCGCAGAACCACGCGTATTCGTCCTCGCCGCTTTTCTCGCCCGTGCCCGACTTGCCGTATACCTGCGGCGTCAGGGTGCCAAAGTGAGCCGCCAGGGACGTCGATGCCGTGTAAATCACGTCGTGCATGCCGTTGCGGACAAGAGCCAAATCCGAATCGCTGTTGATCTTGGCCTCCAGGCGCTTCTTCTTGCCCTTGCCGTTGTACTTATAGGCATCGCCGTCGCCATCACGCGACACGGCCGACAAAAACACGTGAGGCACGTACTGCTTGCCGCCGTTGGCAAGACCCATATAGGCGCACGCCATCTGCAGAGGCGTCACCAGGATGTCGCCCTGGCCGATGGCAATGTTGGTCATATCGCCGGCATTCCACTTGCGGTCCTCGGCAGAGGCGTCAGTGAAGTACGACTCTTTCCACTCGGCATCGGGAATACGACCCGCGCCCTCACTCGGCAGATCGATACCGCAGGTCTTGCCTAGACCCCAGCGACGAAAGACCTCCTGCAGGCCCTCGGAATGTTTCTCGTCATAAAAGAACGCCTTGCCCATGTCGTAGAAGACGGGGTCGCACGAGTTGGCGATACCCGACTGCAGCGTCATGGTGCCGTGGCCGGAATGCAGCCAGCAGTACTTGCCCCACGACTTGCCCAGACCCGTCCAATAGCCCGTGCAGTTGGTCGTCTGCCCCGACGTGTAGGTTCCAAACTCAAGACCGGCCAGTGCCGAGAGCGGCTTGATGGTCGAAGCCGACATGTACTGTCCACTAATAGCGCGGTTGAGCAGCGGGTGCGAACCCTTGTCATCATTGAGCTCGGTCCACACATCATTTGAGACGCCGCCGATAAAGACGGACGGATCGAACTTGGGCTCGCTCGCCATGCCCAGGATCTCGCCATTGTTGGGATCGAGACACACCACAGCGCCGTTGCCGGCATTGCTGTAGCCAGTAGTCTTGGCAAGCTCGATGGCGCTAGCCAGTGCCGTCTCGCAGGCCTGTTGGATCTTAAGGTCGAGCGTAAGCTTAATGTCGGAGCCGGCCTTCGCGGGAACGGCGCCGGCCTGACCGGTCACATTGCCCGAGGCATCGACCTTAACGGTCTGCTCACCACGAATACCCTGGAGCAGGTTTTCGTAGTAGCTCTCAACGCCCGCCTGGCCCACGATATCGCCCGACTGGTACGTGATCTTGCCAGCAGAAGCATCATCGTCGCCAGAGGTTTTCTTATTCTGGGCCTCGAGCTGCTCGGAGGTAATGGTGCCGGTATAGCCCAAGATATGGCATGCCGTCTCGCCGTATGGATACTGGCGCTCGGTACGCTCGGCAATCTTGACGCCCGGGAACTCGCCGGCATGCTCCTGAATATAGGCAACCGTGGAGCGACGGACGTCCGTCGCGATGGTATGCAGGCTCTGGGCGCCCTCGGAATTGTCCTGGATATTGCGCAGAACCGCCACGTAGGGCATACCGAGCACGTTGGCAAGATGGCGAACCAGAACCTCATCCTCGGCAAGGTCGCGGTAGGCCACGACAGCAAGTGAGGGACGGTTCTGGACAAGCGCCACGCCGTTGCGGTCGAGGATGCGGCCGCGCACAGCGGGTGTGGTAACGGTGCGAGTCTGATTACTGTTAGCCTGCATCTCGTAATAGTCCGACGAGACCATCTGCATGCCCCACAGCTTGACGGCAAGCGCCGCAAACATCGCGCCCACACCCGTGGTGAGGATGGAAAAGCGGCCCTTGAAGGCGGTCGCCGCGGTATTGCCCTCGCCCTCGGTGGCGCGCGGGGCCGTTCCATGCTGCGTATCGTAGGTAAAACGGGAATCGCCGCGACGCATGATGACCAGCGCGACCACGATGGCCACAACCAGCACGATACCGGCGATAATAACCGTCATCTGGGAAGACATCTACGGGCCTCCCCTATTTGAGCTTGCGGGTCTTGGGCTTAAAGCGCATACCCGTCTGGCGTCCGCCACGTGCGGAGAATCCATAGCCGGACTGCGGCACGACGCCGGACATCAAAAACGGAATGGCAACCAGACCCGTCAGGATCGAGGACGGCAGCGCATGGCCGAAGATCGCCACGACAAAGCTCGTCTCCAAACCCATAAACAGCAAGATGATGCTGTAGATCACATTAATGACGAGCGCGAAGGCGCCCACAGTGACGCCGCGCGCACTCGGGGTACCGCCCGTCTGACCGACGGCGCTGTGCACCAGGGCAAAAGAACCCACGGTCAGCAGAAGCGACATAACGCCCACCGGCACGGCCGCCGAAAGGTCATAAAACAGGCCACTGCAAAAACCGCAGACGACGGCACGCGTGGGGTCGCCCGAGAACGCGCTCAGGCACACCAGGATGATCATAAAGTTGACACGACCGCCCGCTATGGTAATTTGAGGCGCCAAGCCTGCCTGCAGCAGCACGCAGACGATGGCGGCAATCGCAAAGACGCGGGAGCCAGCCCCCTGCTCGTGTAGATCCATGGACATGCCTCCCTATTCGCTCGAACCGGAGTCGGTCGTCTCGGACGTGTCGGAACTGTCATCCGAGCTCTCGTCCTTCATCTTGGTCGCAGCATCGCGCGACGTTCCCTGCGGCGTGCTGTTGGCCGTGCTCACGTCCTCATCCGAGGCCGACTGTTCGTCGGTCAGCGAGGTGATGACCAGCACTTCCTCGTTGTTCTCGGCCGTCGTCTGAGCGCGCACCACAATGGTGTAGTACACGTCGTTTGCCGATTTCTCAACCGACGAGACGGTGCCGAGCGGAAGGCCCTTGGGGAACACGCCGCCGATGCCCGAGGTCACGATGATATCGCCAACCTTAACATCGGAGTCGACGCTCACGTACTCAAGACGCAGCGTGCCGTCAGCCTGACCCTGCAGCATGCCCTGGGCGCGCGTGTCCTGCACCATGGCGGACACGCCCGAGTTCTCGTCGCCAATCAGGCGCACGGTGGACGTCTTGGCCGAAACTTCGATGATCTGGCCGATAACACCGGCCGAACTCGTCACGGGCATATTGATGGTAAGGCCGTCGGCAGAGCCCTTGTCGATGGTAACGGTCGAGGTCCAGGCATCGCCCGAGGCACCAACGATACGAGCTGCGGTCGATTTGAGGTTGTAGGTCGACTGCAGGCCGACCAGCCCTTCCAGACGCTCAGCGGTCTTTTGAGCCTCGGAGAGCTCGGCAACCTTAGAGGTCAGCTCCTCATTTTGCTTCTTGAGCTCGTCGAGCGTGTCCTGCGACGCCGTAAGGTTAGAGAACACGTTGCCGATCGCATTGAAGGGAGCCGCCACAGCCGAGCCCACAAAGCGCACCGGCGAGGTAATCGTCGTCACGCCCGAACGCACGGCATGAATCGGCCCGGCCTCACCCTCACGAATATAAAATGTGAGCAGCAACACCGAAATCAGGCTGAAAACAATCAACGGGCGCATACCCGTTGATTGTCGCTTGGTATTCAGATTTGTGGAGAAACCCGAAGATCGTGCCAAATGGAATCCACCTTTTGGAAATTAAGCATTGGTCTGGACGAAGCCGCCATCAAACGCATTGGCCTCGAGCACGCGGGCACAGCCGTTAACGACGTTATCGAGCGCCGTGGGGCTGACATTGACCGAAACGCCGGTCTCATCGCGCAGGCGTACGTCGAGTCCGCGTAGCAGAGCGCCACCACCGGTCAGCAAAATGCCGTAGTACATAAGGTCAGAGGCAAGATCGGGCGGCGTGGCATCGAGGGCGTCCTTGACGGCCTTGGCCATCTCGTCGAGCGGCTTGTTGAGTGCGCGACGAATCTCCTCGCTCTCGATGCGCACGGTCTTGGGCAGACCGGTGATCACGTCGCGGCCGTTGACCTCGACGTCGAGCTCGTCCTTGAGCGGCACGGCGGAGCCGACCTTGATCTTGATGTCCTCTGCCGTACGCTCGCCGATGGCCAGGTTATAGGCATCGCGAACGTGCGTGAGGATGGCCTGATCGAACTCGTCACCGGCAATACGGATGGACTGCGAGACGACGATGCCGCCCATGGCGATAACGGCAACCTCGGTGGTACCGCCACCGATGTCGATGACCATGGAGCCGGTGGGTTCCTCGACGGGCAGGTCGGCGCCGATAGCGGCAGCCATGGGCTCCTCGATCAGATAGGCCTGGCGGGCCCCGGCCTGGATCGTGGCCTCAAAGACGGCACGCTTCTCGACCGACGTGACACCGGAGGGAACGCAGACGACAACGCGCGGACGCGGAGTCCACGGATAGCGCTTCTCAGACGCCTTATCGATAAAGTAGCGAAGCATAGCCTCGGTAACATCGAAGTCGGCGATGACGCCGTCCTTCAGGGGACGAACGGCCACGATGTTGCCGGGCGTACGGCCGAGCATGCGCTTTGCCTCGATACCGACCGCTAGGATGCGCTCGTCGTTCTTGTCGATGGCGACTACAGAGGGCTCGCGAATGACGATGCCCTTGCCGCGCACGGAGACAAGCGTATTTGCGGTGCCGAGGTCGATGGCAAGATCGCCCGCATAGCTACCGAAGAACATATCCATCAAAGAAAACAACGCAACTCCTGATGTGTTGGATGATTGCTGGAAAACTACTAGCTCATCATACTAGCGCAAGCCCGGCACCTCACTTGCGGTGAAGCGCCGGGCAAAGCTAAATCCCATAAGGTCACTACTGGTTGTCAGCAGCCGAGAAATCCATATCGAGCGAGGAAACGGCCCAGCCGATATGGTTGTCGGAGCGCACGAATTTGACGGTGTACTCCTGCTCGCCGCCCTTGGACAGCGATGCCTTCACCTTAGCGGTCGTCTCGGTCATGGACTGATCCATGCCCTCGACGGACACGGTGGCACCCTGCGGAATCGAGGAGATGATCATCGACTTAGCGTCCTCGGACAGGCTCGATGCCAGGCAAGACTCGGCCTTTGCGGTGTCACCGTCGCCGGCAGCCTGGAACAGATCGGTAACGACAGACTCCTGAGACGGGAAGCCAAAGCCGCGCGTGTAGGCAAAGCCCAGACCGCCCGCGGCGATCAAAATGAGCAGAAGCAGCACGATGAAGACTTTGAGACCCGTGTGGCGATGGCGACGACGGACCTTGGCCTGTTTGCGATCCTGACGGTCCTGCTGGACCATCTCGGACTCGGACAGCGTAAAGAAGCCGGTGTCCGAGGGATCGGGCATAAACTGACCGGTCGCGCCCGTAGGATCGAGCGGATCGACGGCAGGAGCGTCCATCGCGGGCGCCGGAGCCGTGGCCATAGCCGTCTGGGCAGACAGCGCGGCAAGCGAATCGTGCACGCGGGCAAGCTCATCGGCCTGCTCGGAGGTGAGCTGGTAGATGCCATCGGCAGTAGCGGCGTTAAAGGCGTCGAGTGCGTCGGAGGGACGGCCGGCGGCAGAAAGCGCCTGACCCATGCCGGCGTTGAGCGCACGCGTGTCGTCGCGGGGGCCGGCAAAGTCGATAGCCGTGCGGTAGGTCTCCACGGCATCCGCCGGACGGCCGAGCTTGATGAAGCAACGACCGAGCTCGCCGAGCGCGGCGGCAGGAGCCGGATTGGCGCCATCGATGGCAGCCTGACGGAAGGCAGTACCCGCGTTGGCATAGTCGCCCGACTGGAACAGCGCGTTACCCAGGCCCAGATAGGCCTTGAACGGCGTGGCATAGGAAGCGTCTTGCGTAGCGGCAGAAAACGCCTGGGCGGCCGTCGTGTAGTCGCCCACGGCGGCGAGCGCCTTGCCGCGGTTGGTGAGCAGCGCACCGCGCTTGCCGTAGGTGCCGTCGTAGAGGGCGGCGGCGTAGGCCTCGGCGGCCTCGGCATACATGCCCAGGTGCATCAAGGCGTTACCACGAAGGTGGTCGGCCTCGCCCATAATCTCATCGGGAGTCTTTGCCGCCCCAAGCATCTGGGCTGCAGCGGAAAAATCACCCGCGCGGTAAGCGGCGCGGCCCTGTTGGATCAGCTGGCTATTCAAGGAAATCCCCTTTACTCGTGAACGATCTCGACATGGACGATCTCGTCGCCGGCACGCAGCTGCGAAATCACATCGAGACCCTCGACCGTGGTACCAAAGACGGTGTAACCGGAATCGAGGTTATGCTGGGCGCCCAGGCAGAAGTAGAACTGCGAACCCGCGGAATCGGGGTCCATGGAGCGTGCCATGGCAAGGGCGCCATCGACATGGCTGTTGCGCGGATTGGTGGCAAACTCGCCCTTGATGCAGTAGCCGGGGCCACCGGTACCGGGCATGCCGTCGGGGCCCTCAAGACCGGCAGCGACGTCGGCGCCGGACATATCGCGGGTATTGGGGTCGCCGCCCTGAATGACGAAGCCGGGAACATAGCGATGGAACTTAAGGCCATCGTAGAAACCCATCGTGGAAAGCTCGCAGAAGTTCGCGACATGAATGGGAGCGCCCTCGCCGTCAAACTTGACCTTGATGGTACCCTTCGACGTCTCGATTACGGCGCACTCGTCGCCGGCAAGCTGATACTCGGGCGTGTAGAGCTCTTTCTTAAAACCAAACATGTGGTTCCTTCCTCGTGCGTTTAAAGCATATTTGTACGAATTGTAGCAATAAGCACAGGCTTACATCAATTGCGCACGTAGGTTATGCCGACTATGGCGAACTAATTTTAGGAACGCTGCTGCGGCTTCCAGGAACCCACATTGGCGTCGTACTGGTTCAGCGCGCTGTTGCCGCTCTGCGCGATGGGAGCCAGGATCTCGCTTTGGTGGGAACTCATCGACTCGCCATCGGGAATGGCCAGCGAGATGTCCCAACTCTGGCAGATCACGTCGACACGCTCGTACATCCACTCGGCAAGCTGCTTTAAGTGGGCGATGTCATCCGCATAGACCGTATCGTCCTGGTACTTAAGGTTGTTGAGCTCATCTTGCGTCTTTTTGATCTGGTCGCGCAGGGCGTAGGCACTCTGCGACAGCTCCTGACGGGTGGACAGCGGCGTTCGAAGATAACCGTTGTTAAAGGAATCGATGACCTCGCCGATCTGGTCCTCGTCAGCGTAGGACACGATGGTCTGATACAGACCGTCGAGCCTGGTATAGAGCTGATCATCGGTGAGCACGGTTTCTTCCTGGACCACCTCGGCAGAATCGTCCTGCTTGGTATCGTCCTCGGTCGCCTCGCCCTTTTGGCGCGTGGGGAAGGTGGTTTGTGCAGCTTGGCCAAACTGGTCGTAGAAGCCAGGCATTACACCCATGGGATCGGCCGTCACGAACCAATACGCACCACCGCACACAAAGGCAAGGACCGCGATGACGATGAGCGGCTTGGGGATATGACGCTTGTGCTTGTGATAGGCGTCCTCGTCGGGGTGCACCTTGCGCTTGGACTTTTGAGCATCGTCATGCAAGGAAACGGGCGTGGGAATATCGACCTTGGGGATACCGAAATCCTTATCGAAAGCCGGCAGCACGCAGGTCTCATTGGGGTCGGCGGCGTCTGAAAGCACCGCAGCGGCAGAGGCCGGCGCATGCGGCACCTCGGTATCGATCTGCTCTTGCGTTAGGCGCGGAAAGCCCGCCGTGCGGCCCGCTGCCAGGTCGGATGCGGCCGCGTCCTCGGAGAGGATACCCGGAGCGGGGCGTCCGCATTTGGGGCACGTACGATCATGCGGAGAAAGACGGGCACCGCAGCCCTCGCAGAACACGAACTCGGTGTGCTCGGGACCATCGCCCGGACCCACATAGGCGTTGCAGTAGGGGCAGAACGAGGCGCCGTCCTCGATAGTCTTAAGGCAATGCGGGCAGATCACGGCATCCTCTTTTCGAAGCAATTCAAACAATCGAGGTTAGAGCATAACATCGCCACGGCCCCACAGGAGCAAGGCACCAATTCAACATCGCCAGGGCACGTAGTTACTTCTTCTTTTTGCTTGGCATCGAGACTTTGATGCCTTGGGCGGACTTGGTCACGCGAGAGCGCTTGGCTCCGGTACTCTTCTTTTTCTTGGGCTGGGCCTGGGCCACGCCCTCGAGTGCGCGGGCCTCGGCCTCGCGAGCGGTGCGATCTTCACGGCGCTGCGCCATGTCGGCGGCGAAGCGCTTGGCAAAACGCTCGGCCGTCGAACCCGTCGAGCTCACCTTGCCGCCACCGCGACCCAGGTGGACGCGCACACCACGGCCAAAACCAGTTGCAGCATGACGACGACGCGGCTTGAGCGAATCCATCATCGTGGCGAGCTTAAAGAACACCGAGCAGGTAAAGACCACGATGACAGCCAAGATAACCATCTGGCCCATCGACAGGTTGGCAATAGACAGCAGCTCTGGGAATCCGATAACGCCCACCAGGATGCCGGCGACTACAAAAACAAAGAGCACCACACGTAAGGGCGTGAGCGGCTGCGAGATGCGCCAAATCAGGCTGACGCTCGCCGCGCACGACGTAAGCAGGCACATCGTGGACAGCGTGAGCTGGCTAAAGCCAAACACGCGAGCCACAAAGATATCGAGTGCCGCGGCCAAAATGACCGCAATCGACGCCGGCAGTGCCCGCTTGAGCACGTTTGTCAGGAACGACCCCTTCACGCGAGCATTGTTGGGCTCCAGGCCCAACACAAAGCCCGGCGCGCCGATGCAGAAGAAGTTGATGAGCGTCATCTGGATGGGCTCGAGGGGATACGGCGGCAGCGCAATGCACAGCGCCGCCAGGCCCATCGAGAACAGCGTCTTGGTCAGGAACAGCAAGGCCGAACGCTGCAGGTTGTTGATGGAGCGACGGCCCTCGGCCACCACGGCGGGCATCGAGGCAAAGTCGTTGTCAACGAGTACGATCTCGGCCACGTTGCGCGCGGCATCGGAGCCGGCCGCCATGGCAACGGAGCAGTCGGCCTCCTTGAGAGCCAGCACGTCGTTGACGCCGTCGCCCGT
>CAJLCM010000061.1:0-11780 GCA_905205145.1 uncultured Collinsella sp. | reverse complement strand
GGACGAGGTTAAGGTCCTGGTGCTCGACGAGGCCGACCGCATGCTCGACATGGGCTTTTTGCCCGCCGTCCGTCGCATTGTGCGCGAGACGCCGGCCGAGCGCCAGACGCTGCTGTTCTCGGCGACCCTCGACGAGGAGGCCGTGGGCGAGATCACCGACCTGGTGAGCGACCCGGCCCGCGTGGAGATCGCGCCGGCCACGTCGACCGCCGACACCGTCGACCAGTTTGTGTTCCCGGTGTCCATCGAGGCCAAGAACAACTTGCTGCCCGAGTTCCTCAAGAAGGAGGGACCGGAGCGCACGATCGTCTTTATGCGCACCAAGCACCGCGCCGACAGCTGCTGCCGGCGTCTGGAGCGCAAGGGCATCAAGGCCGCCGCGATTCACGGCAACCGCAGCCAGGCCCAGCGCGAACGTGCGCTTTCGGCCTTCCGCGACGGTACCGTCGATGTGTTGGTGGCAACCGACGTGCTCGCCCGCGGCATCGACATCAGCGACGTGCGCTACGTCGTGAACTTTGACGTGCCGGCTGAGCCGACCGACTACATCCACCGTATTGGCCGTACGGGCCGTGCCGGCGAGCTGGGCTGGGCCATCACGTTTGTGACCGAGCAGGACGTGGACGAGTTCTACGAGATCGAGAAGCTCATGGACAAGACCGCCGACATCTACGAGGCCGGCGACCTGCACGTGGGTCCCAATCCGCCCGCGGTTGATCCCGAGCGCGACCCTGCGGCCTTTAAGGTGAAGAAGAAGACCAAGCGCGGCAAGTCCAAGAGCAAGAAGAAGCTTGAGCAGGCACGTCGCGACGGCAAGCGCAACGGCGATGACTACGGCGATGTGGCCGGTCGTTCCAACCGCGGTCGCGACGAGCGACGCGGCGACGGCGAGCGCCCGAGCCGTCCCAAGCGCGGCGGCAAGACCCGCGTGCGCGAGGGCGTTCAGGCTCGCGTGGACGCGGCCGTGGAGAGCGTTGCCCGCGAGGTGGCTGCCGAGGAGCGCGACGGTGCTGGTACCGTCGAGCAGGCCCCGCGCGGTAATCGTGCCGAGCGCCGTGCCAAGCAGTTCCAGGGCGAGGCGCATCGCCGTCGCCGCGAGGACGAGGATCGCGGCGGTCGTCGCCGTGTCGAGCGCGAGGACGAGGGTCGTGGCTCGCGTAGCGGCAAGTGTGGCGCGGGCAACCGCCGCCGTTCCGGCCGCGATGACGAGCGCGGTGGCCGTGACGAGCGTCGCGGCGGCAAGGGTCGCGGTGAGCGTGGCACCCGCAGCGGTGAGTCCCGTGGCGGCAAGCGCTTTGAAGAGCGCGGAGGCCGTAGCGGCGAGCGTCGCGAGGGTGCTCGCGGCAATGGCGGGCGCAGCGGCGCCGGTCGTTCTGGCGAGTCGCGCGATCGCCGTGATCCGCGTGCCAGCCGCGATCGTCGCGATGACTGGCGCAACTACGACGATACCCGCGAAGAGCGTCGCGGCGGCTATCGTGGTGGTCGTGGCGGCAACCAGGCCGGCTCCCGTGGCGGCCGTGCCGGCGGTCGCGATAACCGTGGCAGCTACGGCAACAGCCGTGGCGGCAAGCGCGGTGGCAGCTCCCGTCGCCCCGGCGACGGCGGCGGCAAGCGCAAGTAAGATGCGCATCGCGCATTAGATTGAGGCACAGTGAGGGCCCGAGCAAACAACGCTCGGGCCCTTTTGTTTGCCGTATCCATCGCTAATTCAAACGTGATTTTCTCGGGAATGCATCTGGGGGATGCCGAGGACCTATTTTCCGCCATGCAGCAATGGGTCCTATGGGGTGCGCCGTGCATTTTTTGGAGTATTCAGCAGCTCTAGCTGGCTGCATACGATTCGGTATTGCCAACGGCGGCCTTCAGATACCCCCTATGAGCGTTTTTAGTTAGATTTCGCCGTTTTTCGAAGCAAAGGTACGTCATTCTCGCTATGTCGGAACCCTAAATGACGCAGCGCCCTACAGTTTTGCCCACCCGCGGCGGTGCTGGCGCGGTCACGTTGCAGAATACTCCGTTTTTTGCACGGGCCAGGATGGGGTACCTCGGGAGAACACGGCGGTATCCCGTAAATATATACAATCTGTACCGTAATTTATACAAAACGAAGAGGCAGACAGCGTAGGGTGGGTGCATTGGGGTGCCTGGCGCACCAAAACGGGGAGCTCCCCCCCATGCGCCGTATACTCTGTCTGAATGTGAAAACGGCTTGACGCGTTGCCAGGCGTAGGGGGAGGATGCCTAGATGAGCGTATTCGAAATTGTGTTTAGTCCGACGGGTGGAACGCGGAAGGTGTCTGGCCTTGTGGCCGGGGCACTGGGCAAGAATACCGTTATCGTTGATCTGACCGATAGCGGGTTGGATTTCCACGGGGTCTCGATGGCTGAGGACGACGTGGCCGTAATCTCTGTGCCGGCGTATGCCGGTAGAATCCCGGCTGTGGTGGCTGACCGGTTGGGCATGGTGCGCGGCAACGGAGCGCGGGCCGTTCTGGTGTGCGTCTACGGAAACCGCGCGTTTGAGGACGCGCTCGTAGAGCTGGAGGACGTTGCGAAGCATGCGGGATTCCGGGTGATCGCGGCAGTTGCAGCCATTGCAGAACATTCCATTGCGCGACAGTTTGCTGCCGGTCGTCCGGATGCGCAGGATGCGGCGCAGCTCGCAGAGTTTGCGCAGCAAATTCAGCAAAAGCTGTCGGCTGAGGATGCATCCGAGCCCTCTATTCCTGGCAATCGTCCTTATAAACAAGCTGGAGGTCATCGCATGGCACCCGAGGCAACAGAGGATTGCGTCTCCTGCGGTGCATGCGCCGCGGCGTGCCCCGTTTGTGCTATCGACAAGGGCGACCCCAAGCGAGCAGCTGGCGAGGCGTGCATCTCCTGCATGCGCTGCATCGCCGTATGTCCGCGAGGCACTCGCAAGCTTGATCCCAACAAGCTATCCGCTGTTTCCCAGATGTTGAGCAAGGTTTGCGTCGTGCGGAAGGAATGCGAGCTCTTCATCTAGCGCATACGAAATTGCTGCAAGGAGTGCTCCTGGGTGCTGGCGGGAAAGGAACGTCCCTAAGTGCCGCCTAGATACCGTTTATCGAAGAAAAAATACCGTTCATCGGTCATAATGATTGTTCTGGCTTTGGGCTTGTCTACAATAGCTCCCGTAAAAAGAAATGCGGAAGGTTACCGAGTCCCTCGGACGTGGGCCTAACCAAAGTCTTTGAACGGGTGTGTCTCTATGGATGCATTCGCTTGATTTTGGTTGGGCTATATTTATAAAGGGACATGCCACCATGGGTTTCTTTTCTCGCCTGATGGGCGGTTCGGATGAGCAGAAGACTGCAGCTTCCGAGTTCGAAATCCTCGCTCCCGTTTCCGGCGAGCTTGTTCATCTAGAAAATACCAATGACCCCGCTTTTAGCAGCCGTGCCGTGGGCGATGGCGTTGCCGTGGTTCCCCAAGAGGGAACGGTGTGCGCTCCTGTTTCCGGTACCGTCGCGGCGCTGTTTCCGACTGAGCACGCGCTGGGCATCATGTCCGACGACAGCTCTGCTCAGGTGATGCTGCACATCGGAATCGACACTGTTAAGCTTGAGGGCAAGGGCTTCCATGCGCTTGTTGCCCAGGGTGACCATGTCGACGCGGGCCAGCCCCTCGTCGAGGTCGATTTCGACGCGGTCCGCGCCGCCGGCTTCGATCCCACGGTCTTCGTTATCGTGTGCGAGCGCTCGGAGAACTCGACTCTTCGTGAGCATGCTTCCGGCCCTGTTGCTGTTAAAGAGCCTGTCGTCTGGCTTTCCGAGTAAATTCTTGTGGTGGGTACCGTGGTTATCAAGCGAGTTTTTAACAACAACGTCGCAATGGTCACTTCGGACGATGGCTCCGAGCTCATCGTCATCGGTCGAGGCCTCTGCTTTGGCCGTCATGCCGGCGATGCCATCGACGAGGCGTCGATCGAAAAGACCTACGCGTTGCAGGAGGGAACTTCTCAGGACTCGCGTACGATTGACCGCTTGGCACATCTTTTGGAGTCCATCCCCACCGTCAACCTCGTGATTGCCGAGGACATTGTTCAGATGCTCCGTCGCGAGCTCAATGTCGATATCAACGACAAGATTCTCATTGCTCTCGCAGACCATATCAGCCTTGCTTTGGAGCGCGAGCGCAAGGGCGTCTCCTGTGAGAATCCGTTGCTGCTCGAGATCAAGCAGTTCTATCGCAAGGAGTATGCACTTGCGGGCCGTGCGCTGCAGATTATCAAGGAGTATATGGGCATCCAGATGAGCGAAGAAGAGCAGGGCTTCATTACGCTGCATATCGTCAACGCCACCATGCCGCAACGCTCCGATCGTTTGATTGTTTCGGTCCAGCTTGTTCGCGACGTGCTCGCGATTGTTTCCAAGCGCTATGCCACGACCCTCGATGACACCTCGCTGCCTTACGAACGTTTCGTTCGTCACCTGCAGTTTTTCGCACAGCGAGCGCTCGATCCTACGGCCGGGCAAATTAATGGCGACGCGCTGTTCCGAATCGATGAAACGGCGTATCCGTGCGCATTCTCGTGCGCGGACGCCATAGCCGCCCACTTGTCGTCTACCTATAACGTTGTCGTTACCGAAGCCGAGAAGAGTTATCTCGCATATCACATTGTTAACCTGCTTGGAGAACCTGGTCTCTAGGCATAACGTGCCTACACATCGATTGATATAAGGCAAGGCTCACGGTCTTGTCCAGGGCACATCTGTCTTAATTTGCGGAAAAGGAAGGGGAGTACCGCTATGACCGCAAAAAAGAAGTTCAATTTCAAAGCGCCGTTGGAGGTGTTCGCGAAGTCAATCGTCCAGCCGATGATGTATCTCTCGGTTGCCGGCATTCTGCTCATCGTGGGCATCATTCTGACCAACAAGACCATCTGCGCTTTGGTCCCCGTACTGGGCTCCGGTCCGTTCCAGCTTGTGGGCGCCGTTGTCTACCAGTCGCTGATGTTTATCATCAACAACCTCTCGATTCTGTTCTGCGTGGGCATCGCCGGCGCTATGGCAAAGAAGAACAAGGGTCATGCTTCGCTGATCGCCCTGATGTCGTTCTTCCTGTTCCTGCAGGCTAACAACATCGTGCTCAACGCCACCGGCTCTCTTGCCGATGCGAACGGCATGCTCGGTCTTACCGGAACCGGCCAGGCCACCGTTATGGGTATTCAGGTGCTCGATACCGGCGTGTTCGGTGGCATCATCCTGGGCTGCATCACCGGTGCCGTGTTCAACAAGTATTCGAACAAGCAGTTCCCCATTGCCCTTTCGATGTTCTCGGGCGTTCGCTTCCCGTTCCTGATCATGATCATCATTTCCTGGATCATGGGCGCTGGCTTCTGCATCGTTTGGCCTCCGGTTCAGGGCGCCATCTCCTCCGTTGCCGGCATCATTAAGGAGTCGGGCAACATCGGTCTGTTTATCTACGGCATGCTCAACAAGCTGCTCGTTCCCACCGGTCTGCACCACCTCATCTACACCCCGTTCCAGTTCTCCGATGTGGGTGGCACCCTGACGCTGGGTGATCAGGTTATCGCCGGTGCCTACCCCATCCGTGTTGCCGAGATGGCAATGACGGGCCAGCCCTTCTCCGACAGCACCTACTTCAACAGCTACACCTTCAACAACCTGTGGCCCTACATCGGTATCGGTCTCGCCTTTATCTTCACCGCTTACAAGGGGAACAAGGATAAGACCAAGGCCGTTATCATCCCGCTGATCATCACCGCCGTGCTCTCCTGCGTGACCGAGCCCATGGACTTCCTCTTTGTCTTTGCCGCTCCCGTGCTCTTTGTCGTTCACTCGGTTCTGTCCGGCATCTTCCTGGTCCTGCTCAAGGTCCTCTCCGTGCCCGCTTCGACTGCAGGCGGCATCATCAACATCGTGGTTTCCAACCTGGTCCTGGGTGTCGACAAGACCAACTGGCCGGTTATGCTGGTGCTTGGAGTCGTCAACGCCGCTCTGTACTTCTTCCTCTTCACCTTCCTTATTAAGAAGCTCAACCTCCACACGCCTGGTCGCGAGGAGGAGTCCGAGCTCGCCGAGTCCGTTGCCGAGGGCGAGGCCGCCGCGTCTGTCGCGGTGAAGCAGGGCGCTGTTGCCGCGGCTCCCGCAGAGGGCGTCGATGCAGGTATTGCCGACCTGGTCGCAGGTCTTGGCGGCAAGGACAACATCGAGGAGCTCGAGAACTGCTTTACGCGTCTCCGCGTGAACGTTAAGAACCCGGACCTCATCAATGAGGACCTCATCAACCACGTGCCCAACAGCGGCATCAACCGCAACGGCAATAATATCCAGATCATCTTTGGCATGAAGGTCGCCGAGATGCGCGACAAGGTCGAAAACGCAATTGAGAAGGAGCAGTAAACAATGATCATTACTCTGTGTGGTGGCGGATCCACCTTTACCCCCGGCATCGTCAAGTCCATCGCCCTGCGCAAGGACGAGCTCGACGTTGACGAGATTCGTCTGTACGACATCAACGAGGAGCGCCAGCGCAAGATCGGCGTGCTCGTGGACTGGATTTTGCACGAGGACCTCGGCCTGGACATCAAGCTCACGGTGACCACCGACAAAAAGACGGCTTTTACCGACGCGAGCTTCGTGTTTGCCCAGATGCGCGTGGGTGGCTACGCCATGCGCGAGCAGGACGAGAAGATTCCGCTGCGTCACGGCTGCGTGGGTCAGGAGACTTGCGGTTGCGGCGGCCTTGCCTACGGCATGCGCACCATCTTCCCCATGGTCGAGCTGATCGATGACGTTGAGAAGTACGCCAAGAAGGACTACTGGATTCTCAACTACTCCAACCCTGCCGCCATCGTCTCCGAGGGCTGCCGCGTGCTGCGCCCCAACGCTCGCATCATCAACATCTGCGACATGCCGATCGCGATCATCGACGTGGTTTGCGCCGCGCTCGATATCGAGAAGAAGGATGTCGAGTACGATTACTTTGGCCTCAACCACTTTGGTTGGTTCACCTCGATCCGCCACAAGGGCGAGGAGGTCCTGCCGCAGCTGCGCGAGTACATCAAGGAGCACCAGATCCTGCTGCCCGACTCCTACCTCAAGGGCATGGGCTCGCTCATGGCAAAGAAGCCCGAGGAGGCCACTGACGAGCACCCCGAGCAGAATCGCCACACCAAGGGCAGCTGGTACTACGTCTGGAAGGGCGAGTACGAGATCATGGAGTGCTTCCCGGAGTATCTGCCCAATACGTATCTGAACTACTACCTGCAGCAGAAGGAGTTCGTCGAGCATTCCAACCCCGAGCGCACCCGTGCAAACGAGGTTGAGGAGACGCGCGAGAAGAACCTCTTCGACGGCATCGACCATTACGAGAAGACGGGCGAGATCGACGAGAGCACGTTCTATGCGGGCAGCCACGGCGACTGGATTGCCGACCTGGCCATCGCTCTGAAGAACGATACCAAGCAGCGCTTCCTGGTCATTTGCGAGAACAAGGGCGCTATCCCCAACATGCCCTACGACGCTATGGTCGAGCTGCCTGCCTACATTGGCAAGAACGGCCCCGAGGTCATCAGCCGCGACAACATTCCGCTGTTCCAGCAGGGTCTCATGATGCAGCAGCTGAACTCCGAGAAGCTCGTGGTCGAGGCTACGATCGAGGGTTCGTACGAGAAGGCACTCAAGGCCTTTACGCTGAACAAGACCGTGCCGTCGATGAAGGTCGCCAAGGAGGTTCTCGACGACATGATCGAGGCCAACAAGGGTTACTGGCCTGAGCTTAGCTAAAGACAGAAGGTCGCTGGCACAAAAGAGTCGCTGACCGCAAAACTTGATTAATGCCCCGTCCACGTGATTGCGTGGGCGGGGCATTGCCATTTGGTAACGCGTTTTATCAAATATGGCATTTATCTGCGGTAATGTTCTATTTCACCGCTGAGGGTGACATTTCATGCCGCCTGCCGAACTGCGTGGAGACCTAACAACTTTTTAGGTCAGTGTGTTGCGTGTAGCAATTTCGCCCGGCCTCGCCTCCGGGCTGCCATGTGAGAGGGGATCTTATGGCTCGACTGCATGTAATGGAACGCAGCCACGCTCAGGCCGTCATGGACGACCTGCACGATGCGCTCGGACGTCGTCTGGCGGTGAGCTCGCTCGCCCCGTGTCCCGTTGAGTTTACGGCAGCGCTCGTCAACCTTTGCTCCACCCAGAGCTGTGGCAAGTGCACGCCCTGCCGCGTGGGCCTGAGCGCGCTGAGCGACCTGCTTGCCGATGTGCTCGAAGGGCGTGCCGACGAGTCCACGCTCAACCTGATTGAGCGCACGGCCCGCACCATCTACCTTTCGAGCGACTGCGCCATCGGCTACGAGGCCGGCGCCATGGCGCTCACGGCCATTCGCGGCTTCCGCGACGACTTTGAGCACCACATCCGCGAGCACTCCTGCGGCTTTGACCGCGAGGCCCGCGTTCCGTGCGTCTCGGGCTGCCCGGCGCACGTCGACATTCCCGGGTACATTTCGCTCGTCGAGGCCGGCCGTTATGCCGATGCTGTCAAGGTCATCCGCAAGAACAATCCGCTGCCGCTCGTCTGCGGCTTGGTGTGCGAGCATCCCTGCGAGATGCACTGCCGCCGTGGCATGGTCGATGATCCCATGAACATCCTCGCCCTCAAGCGTTTTGCCGTTGAGCACAGTGACCTCAACGACCACAAGCCGCATGTAGTGGACAACACCGGTAAGCGCGTCGCTGTGATCGGCGGCGGCCCGGCCGGCCTTTCCTGCGCCTACTACCTGGCCGTGATGGGCCATAAGGTGACCATCTTTGAGCAGCGTCACCACTTGGGCGGCATGCTGCGCTACGGCATCCCCAGCTACCGTCTGCCGCGCGAGCGCCTGCAGGCCGAGATCGACTGGATCTTGAGCGCCGGCATCGACGTTGAGCTCGATCACTCCGTCAATGGCGAGGAGCTTGCCCGCCTGCGCGACGAGTTCGATGCCGTCTACCTGGCCATCGGTGCCCACAGCGATAAGAAGCTCGGCCTTCCGGGCGAAGAGGCGCCCGGCGTGGAGTCGGCCGTCAAGATGCTGCGCGCCATCGGTGACGACGAGCTGCCCGACCTGAGCGGCCAGCGCGTGTGCGTCATCGGCGGCGGCAACGTGGCCATGGACGTGGCTCGCTCTGCCGTGCGCTGCGGTGCCGAAAAGGTGAGCATTGTCTACCGCCGCCGCATCTGCGATATGACGGCCCAGGACGCCGAGATTGCCGGTGCCCAGGCCGAGGGCTGCGAGGTGCTGGAGCTGACGGCCCCGCTCGCCATCGAGACGGGCGAGGACGGTCGCGTGAGCGGCCTGCGCGTGCAACCGCAGATTATCGGCGAGCCCCGTCGCGGTCGTCCGGCCCCGCGTGCCGCCGCCACGCCCGAGCAGGTCATTCCCTGCGAGCGCGTGTTCGTCGCCATTGGCCAGGACATCGACTCCAAGCCATTTGAGGACATGGGCATCGCCTGCAAGTGGGGTTGCGTCGTCACCGATTCGGACGGCGCCGTGCCCAGTTTCGATGGCCTCTTTAGCGGCGGTGACTGCCAGACCGGTCCCGCCACCGTCATCCGGGCCATCAACGCCGGCCGCGTTGCTTCGGCAAATATCGACCGCTACCTGGGCTTTGACCACAAGATCAAGCTCGACGTTGAGCTGCCGACCGTGCAGTTTAAGGGCAAGCACGAGTGCGGCCGCTGCGAGCTGGGCGAGCGCGAGGCCGGCGAGCGCATCCACGATTGGAATCTGGTCGAGCAGGGCCTTACCGAGGAGGAGGCACGCCAGGAGGCAAGCCGCTGCCTGCGTTGCGACCACTTTGGCTTTGGCGCGTTCCGCGGAGGGAGGAACCTGGAATGGTAGAGCTCAACAACCCCACTGTCAGCGACAACACCGAAAGCGGAGCACTCAACATGGTCAAGCTCACGATCGATACTTGCGAGGTCGTGGTGCCCGAGCACACCACGATCTTGGATGCGGCCAAGTCCGTCGGCATCCAGATTCCTACCCTGTGCTACCTGCGCGATCTAAACGAAATCGGCGGCTGCCGCGTGTGCGTGGTCGAGGTCGAGGGCTGCGACCAGCTGGTTGCCGCCTGCAACAACTACGTGCTCGACGGCATGGTGGTCCACACCAACAGCCCCAAGGCCCGCGAGGCCCGTCGCACCAACGTGCAGCTGCTGCTGTCCCAGCATGATTCGCAGTGCACGAGCTGTGTGCGCAGCGGCAACTGCAACCTGCAGACCATCGCCAACGATCTGGGCATCTTCTATCTGCCGTACGAGCAGCACCTGGCGCGTGAGGGCTGGGACTTCGATTTCCCCATCATCCGCGAAAACGACAAGTGCATTAAATGCATGCGCTGCATCAAGGTGTGCGAGAGCGTGCAGGGCTTAGGGATTTGGGACCTGACCAACCGCGCCACACATACCGCCGTGGGTACCCGCGGGCGTGCACCGATCGGCAAGACCGATTGCGTCGCGTGCGGCCAGTGCATTACGCATTGTCCGACGGGCGCACTGCGCGAGCGCGACGATACCGAGACCGTGTTTGACGCGCTCGCTAATCCCGACAAGATCGTGTTGGTGCAGATTGCGCCGGCCGTGCGCAGCGCCTGGGGCGAGGAACTCGGCATTCCGCGCGAGGAGGCCACCGTTGAGCGCCTGGCTTGCGCGCTGCGCCGCGTTGGCTTTGAGTACGTGTTCGACACCGATTTCTCGGCCGACCTCACCATTATGGAGGAGGGCTCCGAGCTGCTCGAGCGCCTGGGGAAGGCCGTCAAGGGCGAGGGCGACAGCCACGGCTGGCCCATGTTCACGAGCTGCTGCCCGGGCTGGGTGCGCTTTGTGAAGGCACGTTACCCCGAGTTTGTCGACAGCCTGTCCACGTCAAAGTCGCCGCAGCAGATGTTCGGCGCTATTGCCAAGACCTACTACGCCAAGGTGCTGGGCGTGGAGCCCGAGCGCCTGTTCGTGGTGTCCGTTATGCCGTGCACGGCCAAGAAGGCCGAGTGTGCGCTGCCGAGCATGATGGGCGAGGGCGGCGTGCCCGACGTGGACGTTGCGCTGACGGTGCGCGAGATGGTGCGCATGATCCGCGCGAGCCACGTGAGCGTTGGCACGCTGGTCGAGGAGCCGCTCGATACGCCGCTGGGCTTTGGCACGGGCGCGGGTGTGATCTTTGGCGCCACGGGCGGTGTGATGGAGGCCGCCGTGCGCTCGGCCTATTACCTGGTGGCGGGCAAAAATCCCGATGCGGACTTCTTTACCGACGTGCGCGGACTCGACGGCTGGAAGGAAGCCGTGGCCGATATCGATGGCACCAAGGTGCGCGTCGCCGTGGCGCACGGGCTGGGCAACGCCGCCCGCCTGCTCGACGCGATTCGCGACGGCCGTGTGAGCTATGACTTCGTCGAGGTCATGGCATGCCCGGGCGGCTGCGTCGGTGGTGGCGGTCAGCCCATCCACGACGGTTGCGAGCTGGCAGCCGAGCGCGGTCAGGTGCTGTGGGGTCTGGATGCCGCTGCGGACATTCGTTTCTCGCACGAGAATCCCGATGTCCAGGCGTGCTACCGCGAGTTCCTGGGCGAGCCGCTCTCGCCGCTGGCCGAGGAGCTGCTGCATACCGACCATCACGCATGGACGATGCCCAACGAGGGGACGTGCTAGCGATGCGTACGTTTGATTTTGAGATGTCGCGCCGGGGGTTTGCCTCGGCGCTCGCCGCGGGCGCCCTGTCGCTTGCGCTCGCGGGCTGTGGCGGC
>CAJLCM010000060.1:0-11932 GCA_905205145.1 uncultured Collinsella sp. | reverse complement strand
CTGCGGGAGCGTGCCGTCAGCTCAATGTGTTCGGCTGAGATCGGAAATCAACCCATATTCATGTCGCGGTAGACACGATTGCTCTACATCAACCCGCTGAGCGCAATGTCAACGGCCTCGTTGAGGTCGTCGGTAATGTGTACCAGATCCGGGTCGAGCGGGCTAATCATACTGGCGCTCATTACCGGGCCGTTAAGCCAGTCGAACAGGCCCTGCCAGTACTCGGTGCCCACCAGCACAAGCGGCATGCGCTTGACCTTGTGCGTTTGCACCAGCGTGAGCACCTCGAACATCTCGTCGAGTGTGCCAAACCCGCCGGGAAAAACAATAGCGCCCGAGCTGTATTTGACGAACATGGTCTTGCGCACAAAGAAGTAACGGAAGTCCATACCAAGGTTCACGTATTTGTTGAGCCCCTGCTCGTGCGGCAATTCAATGCCCAGGCCAACTGACTTGCCGTTGACACTCGCCGCTCCCCTGTTGGCCGCTTCCATGATGCCGGGGCCGCCACCGGTGATAACCGCCACGCCGCGCTGAGCAATCTTACGGCCGACGGTGCGCGCCGCCTTGTAGGCCGGGTCCGTCTTGGGCGTGCGGGCGCTGCCGAAGATGGTCACTGCGGGTCCGAGCTCGGCCAGCGCGCCAAAACCATCGACAAACTCGGCCTGGATGCGCAGCACGCGCCACGGATCGGCATGCAGCCAGTCGGTCGACTCCTCGGGCGCCAGCAGGTTGGCGTAGGTGTTGTCCTTAGGAATCATGGGGCCGCGCATGACCACGGGGCCGCGGCGGTACGTCTCGTCGTAGGCAGGCTCGCCCTCGACGTTCTCATTCTTAATCATGGGTACTCCTATCGAGAAAAAGAAAAGCGGGCGGGGTCGACGCCATGCGCCAAACACCCGCCCGAACATCAACTATTCGGTATGGTACCCACGATGCATCAAGTGCTTGCAAGCTATCGGTCAGCGGTCGCGCAGCCGGTGTCAGCAAATGTGACGAGCGGTTGCCGCTCAGCCTTTGCCATTGCCCACGCTCTGCAAGCGTGTCTGTCGCCCTTAGTAATCCACCGCCGCAGGGCTGTTCATCCAGTCGCTCACAAACGCGCCGTAGCGGCCCTCGATAATGGCCTGGCGGGCACGCTGCATAAGGTTGAGCAGGTAGTAGATGTTGTGCATCGAAAGCAGAATGCCGCCGAGCATCTCCTTCTGCGTGACCATGTGACGGATGAGCGCGCGGCTGTAGCCGCCCGTGCACACCGGGCAGGTGCAGGTGGGGTCGATGGGGCCGTCGTCGTGCGCAAAGCGCGCGTTGCGGAAGTTAAGGCGACCCTCGCTGGAGAACGCCGTACCCATGCGGCCCGTACGCGTCGGCAGCACGCAGTCGAACATGTCGATACCCACGCCCACACCGCGCACGAGGGTGGTGGGGTTGCCGACGCCCATCAGGTAGCGCGGCTTGTGCTTGGGCATGTACTCGCTTACGAGCGGTGCCAGGGTCTCGAACATGGTCTCGTGGTCCTCGCCCACCGAGTAGCCGCCAATGCCGTAACCGGGGAAGTCGCCGCACTCCTCCAGATGGCGCAGCGAGCGCAGGCGCAGATCTAGGTGCATGCCGCCCTGAACAATGCCAAAGAGCGCCTGGTCGTCGCGGTTATGCGCCTTATAGCAGCGCTCGGCCCACATACTCGACAGCTCAACGGCGCGCTCAACGTAGGCGCGCGTGGCGGGATAGCCCGGGCACTGGTCCAGCTGCATGCAGATGTCGGAGCCGAGCTTCATGGCGATCTCCATGTTGTCCTCGGGTGTCCAGAACACGTGGCGGCCGTCGTAATCGTTGACGATAAAGCGCACGCCCTCGTCAGTGAGCTTGACGGCATCGTTGTGACTGAAGACCTGGAAACCGCCCGAGTCGGTGAGGATAGGGCCGTGCCAGTTCATAAACTTGTGCAGGCCGCCCAGCTCGGCGATGGTGTCCTCGCCGGGACGCATGGACAGGTGATAGGTATTGGCAAGCACGATCTGGGCGCCGAGCTGTTTGACGGTCTCGGTAGGAATGCCCTTGACGTTTGCCTTGGTGCCCACGGGCATGAAGATCGGTGTCTCGATGTCGCCGTGCGGGGTGTGCAGCACGCCGGCACGCGCATGCGTCGTCGGGTCCTCGGCGATCAGGTCGAATTTAAAAAGGCTCTGGTCCATAAACTGGAACTCCTTGGTTGCGGTTCATACGCAAACCATTATACGGGCAACCCGCAAAGAGCACCGACTCGACAGAAACTGGTGCAAAGGAAACCTGCCCCTTGCGACAACGGATCATTTCCGACAGCCACAGCAACGCCGATGCTATGGCACCGACAGCGAAAACCCGCCAGAGCGAGCAAGGTGCCTTCAAGCAAAATGGCGCCGCAGGTTGAGCATAAGTCAGCGAGCGGGCCGCATTTGAGACAAGGTGACGTGAAACGAAAGGGCGCTGACCTTCTGGTCGCGCCCTTGAAGTTGAACGTCAGATTGTCCAAATGCGGCCCGCGCAGCGTCGAGCCGTTACGCGGTTTGGTAAAACCGCGTAACCCCTACGGCCGCTGGCCCATGCCACCCTCGAGGGTGACGGTCTCGCCGTTCATGTACTTAAAGTCGGGACCGCAGAGCTGAACGACCACGCGGCCGATTTCCTTCTCGACGTCGCCGTAGTGACCAGCCGGCGGCATGTGGACGTTGGCCTTGAACGCCTCGGGATAGGCATCCTGGAAGTTCTCGAGCGCAGCGGTCCAAGCAAGCGGGCACACGATGTTGACGTTGATGCCGTCCTTGCCCCACTCGTTGGCGGCAACGCGGGTCAGGCCGCGGATGCCCTCCTTGGCGGCAGCATAGCTGCACTGGCCATAGTTGCCAAACAGGCCGGCGCCCGAGGCAAAGTTGACCACGGAGCCCTTGGTCTCCTTCAGGTGCGGATAGGCCTTCTGCATGTACAGATAGGTAGCATACAGACCGGAGTAAATGGCCAGGTTAAACTGATCCATAGTGTGATCGGCGATGGTCACGCCCGAGGCGCTAGCCTGAGCATTGTTGACGACGGCGTCGATGCGGCCGAACTCCTCAATGGCCTTGTCGATGACGTTCTGGACGACGGCCTCGTTGTCCTGACCAGCCGAGACATCGGCCTGAACAGGCAGAACCTTGACACCGTACTCGGCCTCGAGAGACTCCTTGGCGGCCTCGAGCTTGGCGACGTTGCGGCCGGTGATGACGAGGTTCGCGCCCTCCTTGGCAAATGCGATATCGATGCCGTAGCCGATGGAGCCAGCGGAACCGTCCTTAAGCGTGGCCTTGCCGCCGCCGGTGACGATCACGGTCTTACCAGTGAAAAGTCCCATACAAAGTCCTTTCAAATCGCGACGGGCACGCCCGCCGACTGCGCGTATCCAACTTCACGCGCCAAAAGCTGAGATGCAACTTTAGCGTGTTCAAGCAAAAATAAAAGACCGCGGTAGGCGAACGGCACCACGTAGTTCGGCGAAGGGATTGTCAAGTACAAACTGGATAAAACGGCCGAGTTATTGTTATCAGATCGAGCCATCGAACACGTTTTGAAACTTTGCTGCGGCGCGCGGGATGTCGGCGCGAGACCTTATCATAGGGTGACAAACAACGATGAGGAGCACATGCCTATGACAGACGAGCTGGACCCCCAGACTCAAGAGCATATTGATCATTCCGCAGACGCCGTCGACGACTGCGATACTCCTACCTGCGTCGACGCCTCCACCGATGCGCCCGCCACCGCAGATGCGCCCGCTGCCGCAGATGTTCACGCTGCCGCAGATGTGCACGCCGATGCGGATAAAGCAACAGACACAGACGATACTGTCGAGCATGACGAAAGCGAGCAGCCGGAGCCGAGCGATGCCGAACCCGACACAGACCCCGCGCCACAGGCGGCAGGCCCCATCGAGGTGTCTTCGGAAGAAGAGCTCGATGCCGTCATGGACTCCATGATGGATGCCGTCAAAGCGATGAAAGACGCCGTCGCCGATGCCGATATTGATGCCGAGGAAGAGGAGGCCGCCGAGGCGGCCTCGACCTTTGTGCCCGGCGAGACTCCGGTTGCCGACCAGGGCAGTACCATGCCCTCGTTTCTCCAGCTCGAGCACCCCACGATTGGCGCCGATGCGGTCGATCCGCACGCAGCAGGCTTTTCTGTGGTCGAGGGCGGTACCGGCAATATCGCCGCGCCGCAGACTGCCGATGCGGACGCTGCCGACACCACTCGCCCGACCGCCCCGCACTCCCCCGCCGCGAGCCGCGATCTGGGGACCGCTGTCTCGAACACCGCGAACGCCGTGGGCACCTTTATCGCCCAGGGCGCCTCGGCCATGCGCGAGATGAACGCCGCGAAAAAGGCACTTGCCGATGCCCGCGCCCACCTGACCGAACTTGAGCAGCGCATTGCCGATCAGGCCGAGGAACTCGAGACGCGCCAGGATATCGCAGGCCGCTACGACCAGATCGTCGCCGACCAGCGCCAAGCGATTGCTACAGCGCAAAAGACCGCTGCGGCAGCCGAAATCGATCGCGATGTCCATGCTTCCAAAGTAGCAGAGCTCAAGGGTCAGCTCGAACAAATGAAGACAGAGGATGACGCGACCGAGCTCCGCCTGAAGGCCGCGCTCGATGCCGTGGAGGCCCGCGAGGCGAGCTCGCGCGAGACCGGCAACCGCCTCGTTCGCCGTCTTGAGGATTCCAAGCGCATCCGCGACAAGGTGCAGGCCGAGCGAGACGCCGGCATTGCCGCCGCACAACAAACCGTCGACGCCACGCGCGCCCAGCTCGAGACACTGCGTCATGAGTATGCCGAGCTGCAACGCAATCCCTCGGCAAATCCCGCCAACTATACGGTGCGCACTAGCGAGCTCTCGATGCAGATCTCCGACACGGCAGATGCCCTGCGTAAAGCCGAAGAAGATGTCCCGCGTATCACCGCCGACCTTGAACACTCGCTTGCCGCAGCCGAGCAGGCCGTCGAACAGGCGCAGGCCCCCATTGCCGAAGCCAAACGCGCGCACCAAGCCGTGACGGCAGAGGCCGATGCCGCGCGCGACGAGCTGCAGACCGCAAAAACCGCCGCTGCAACGCGCCAGCGCGAACTGCGCGAGAAGATCGCCGCCGAGGACAAGGCACGCCGCGACCAAGAGCAGAGCATCGCCAACGCCCAAGCAGATGCCGCACATGCGCAGTCGATCATCGAACAGGCGAACGAAGTACACGACCACCCAGAGATTACTGAGTCGCTTGCAGGGTCCTTGGCCCGAGACAAAGCCGAACACGCCGAGACCGAGCGCGAAGTCGCCCAGCTCGAGGCCACCGAGGACGCGGTGCGCGAGCGTACCCGCGACTCACGCATCAAATTCACCGGCGCCATCGTCTGCATCGTCGCCGCAATCCTGGTGATCATCGCAATCTGGCTGTTCGCAAGCAAGTAGTCGTTTAAGAACGTCCCCAATGACTACAAAGGGGTCAGGTTAACATGCACCAACATGGTGCAAAGTAACCTGACCCCTTTGCACCAATCTCTTGACAACCAAAGAAATGCCGATGTTTTGGCAGAGTCAGCGAGCGGGTCGCATTTGAGGCAAGGTGACGTGAAACGAAAGGGCGCTGACCTTCTGGTCGCGCCCTTGAAGTTGAACGTCAGATTGTCCAAATGCGGCCCGCGCAGCGTCGAGCAGTTACGCGGTTCGTAGAACCGCGTAACTAACAAATGAGCATCGCGTCGCCAAAGCTGAAGAAGCGATAACGTTCTTCGATGGCAGCGGCGTAGGCATCCATGATCTGGTCGCGGGTGGCAAGCGCGCTCACGAGCATCATGAGCGTGGAGCGCGGCACATGGAAGTTCGTGATCAGCGCATCGACCACGTGATAGGTCGAGCCGGGCATGAGGTAAAGCTGCGTCGTGGCGTTCTCGCGCACCACGATGTCACCGCGGCCAAGCGTATCGGCCCCGTCCTCGCGGCCTTCAAAATAGCGCGCCGTCACGGCCGGATCGGACACCGGCGCGTCCGTGTCAAACGCGCTCTCGAGCGAGCGTACCGCGGTAGTGCCGACGGCGATCACACGATGACCCTCGGCCTTGGCCTTATGCACGGCGTCGACAACCTCCTGCGACACGTGGTAGCGCTCGGTGTGCATGACGTGCTGCGTAGGGTCGTCCTCCTCCACCAAGCGGAAGGTATCGATGCCCACCTCGAGTTCGACGGCGGCAAACTTGGCGCCCTTGGCCTCGATAGCGGCCATGAGCTCGGGAGTAAAATGCAGACCCGCCGTAGGAGCGGCAGCCGAGTGCTCCTCCTTCATGGCGTAGACGGTCTGGTACTTCTCGGGATCGCCCTCGTAATCGGTAATGTAAGGCGGCAGCGGCACGTGGCCGGCAGCATGGATGGCCTCGTCGAGCGTGCGCGGGTCGCCGGCGGCATTGCAACCGGCCGGCTCAAAGCGCACCAGACGGCCACCGCGGCTATCGGTGACAAAGTCGACGACCTCGGCCGTCAGCACCACTGGAGCCCCCTCGGGCGCATGGGCGCCGCCCGCACGATACTCAATCTGAGCACCGGGCTTCAGGCGCTTGCCCGGCTTGACCAGGCACTCCCAGACATGGCCCAGCGGGTCAACATCCTCGCGGCGCTTGAGCAGCAGCGTCTCGACCACGCCGCCCGAGCCCGTCTTGCGGCCAACCAGGCGAGCCGGCATCACGCGCGTCTGGTTGATAACGAGCACGTCGCCCGGCTCGATATAGTCGATGATGTCACGGAAGATGCGGTGCTCAACGGTGCCGCCGTGCTCCAGCGGCGTTCCCGCCTGGGAGCCTTTGCGATCAACCACCAGCAGGCGGCAGGAGTCGCGCGGATCGGCAGGAGCCTGTGCAATCAGTTCCTCAGGAAGGTTGTAGTCAAAATCATCGGTACGCATAGACACGTCGGATACTCCTTATATAGCTAAAGTCCGCCCTACATCCTAGCAGGCTGCCAGCCCAAAAGAACTACTTTTTGGACGCTTTGCGCTCGTCGCGGATACGGGCGCGGTCCATGGCCGCCTCGACGGCCGAGAATCGGCAGCCGCAATAATTCTGCCGATACATGCCCAGCTCGCGCGAACGGCGTGTCGCCTCGGGGTAATACGGACGAAAATCGCGAATGACCGGGACGAGCCCATGTGCCGCCGCCAAGCGCTCCAACACATCATTGCAGGTTTCGAACAGCTGATACGGCGAGACGGCGAGCGTCGTGCCCACAAACTCAAACCCACGCTCCTGGGCCACACGGCATGCCTCGGCCAGACGCAGGGCATAGCACGCACGACAGCGACGGGGTCGATCGGCGCTCAACGGGGCCACACCGGCCTCCCAGCGCTCGCGGTCCTCGCCTGCCTCGATAAGCTCGATGTCGCCATCGGCACACCACCGGCGCAGTTCGTCCAGGCGGCGCTGCCATTCATCGCGCGGCTGAATATTGGGGTTGGTCCAGCAAATCGTGGGTTCAAACCCCTCTTCGCGCAGCAAGCGAACCGGCTCAAGTGAGCACGGCGCACAGCAAGCGTGCAACAACAACGGCCTCATCAACATCTCCTCACCCGAAAAAGCGCACGCCAAAGGACGTATCCTCGCAGGCGACAATGCGGCGGTCGCGCAGGATGGTCCGCACGTAATACCAATCGCCCACGCAGCCCGACAAGTGCAGACCAGCCGCCAGGTAGCACAGCAGCGGATAACCCGAGAGCGCAAAGCCCAGGGCAAACGCCACCGTCAAAACAACCGTCGGCGCCAGGCAAACCGCCATGTACCGCCGGCGCGAATACACAACGCCCTCGGCGCAGGCATAGATCATCGCCGTCTCACGATTCGCGCCAAAGGTCACATGCGCGCCCGCAGGCGCCAGCAGCTTAAAAAACACCGCATGCACCAGCTCGTGCACGGCAAACGACGCCATTGAGACCGCAGCCAAGCCGACTATCCAGCCCACGACAGCCATCCAGCCGCCCGCGTCAGCCGCATCCAAGTCTGCAGGCCCGCCCAGCAGCATAAACACCGGCACCAGGCACACGGCAAACACGCCGACTACGACCATCCCCCACACAAAGCAGGCGTGCAGAAAATCCTCGTCCTCAAACGCATGTATGTTGGAAATCTCATTCATAGCATCTTAGGATAGCGCCCCTGCCACGTACCCGTCCGCATGTGCGATAATGTCGAACGATATGCACGAATTGACCACCGCGTCGCCAGGCCTTGCGCCCGGCTGCGCTCTTACAATATGCGAAGGAGTCCCATGGCATCCAAATACTCCATGAACGACCGTCCCAGCTGGCCTCGCCGCGCCATCGTTACCGCCGGCGAGCCCTACGGCAACAAGGGCCTTCACTTTGGCCACGTTGGCGGCGTCTTTGTCCCGGCCGACTTCTTCGCCCGCTTCCTGCGCGACCGCCTGGGCCGCGAAAACGTCATCTTCACCTCGGGCACCGACTGCTACGGCTCGCCCATCATGGAGAGCTACCGCAAGCTCAAGGAAAACGAAGGCTACGATAAGTCCATCGGCGAGTATGTCGAGTCCAATCACTCCCGCCAGGCCGCGACCCTCAACAACTACAACATCAGCTGCGACATTTACGGCGGCTCGGGCCTTGAGCCGGCTGCGCAGATTCACAACGAGGTTACCGCCGAGATTATCAAGCGCCTGCACGAGCAGGGCACCATCTCCAAGCGCTCCACACTGCAGTTCTACGACGCCAAGGCCGGCACGTTCCTCAATGGCCGCCAGGCGATCGGCCGCTGCCCCATCCAGGGCTGCAAGTCCGAGAAGGCTTATGCCGACGAGTGCGACCTGGGCCACCAGTTTGAGCCCGAGGAGCTCATCGCGCCCAAGAGCCAGCTCACCGGCGAGGTGCCCGAGCTGCGCCCGGTCGACAACCTCTACTTCGACCTGCCGGCCTACCTCGACTTTATGAAGGCCTACACCGCCAAGCTCGCCCAGAACCCGCAGGTTCGCTCTGTGGTCTCCAAGACCATGGAGGAGTGGCTGCTGCCGGCTCAGCTCTACATCCAGAACAAGTTCCGCGAGGCCTTCGATGCCGTCGAGGACCAGCTTCCCGAGCACACCGTGCTGGAGCCCGAGGGCAACAAGAGCAGCTTTACCGTCACCTTCCCCAGCTGGAAGGAGCGCGACGACGCCCACGCGGTGCTCGCCAACGGCGGCGTGCGCTTCCGCAGCGGCAAGGCGCTCGTGCCCTTCCGCATCACCGGCAACATCGACTGGGGCGTTCCGGTGCCCGAGGTCGACGGCGTGACCGACGTCACCTGCTGGTGCTGGCCCGAGAGCCTGTGGGCGCCCATCAGCTATACGCGTACCGTGCTCGCACGCGATGCCAAGGCCGCCGGCGTGACCGAGGGCGTCGCCGCCCAGGATGCCGCCCTCATGGGCGAGCCCGCCGCCGACTCCACGCAGGTGCCCGCACCCACCTACCAGCACAGCTCGCTCGACTGGCGCGACTGGTGGTGCTCTGACGACGCTCAGATTTACCAGTTCATCGGTCAGGACAACATCTATTTCTACTGCATCGCGCAGACCGCCATGTGGGAGGCCCTGGGCTGGGACCTCACGCAGAGCACCGTCAGCGCCTGCTACCACCTGCTCTACATGGGCAAAAAGGCCAGCTCGTCCTCGCAGACGCCTCCCCCGCCGGCAGACGACCTGCTCAACCACTACACCTGCGAGCAGATGCGTGCGCACTGGCTGTCGCTCGGCCTGTCCGAGAAGCCGGTAAGCTTTAGCCCCAAGGCATACGACACGCGTGTGACCGGCAAGGACAAGGACGGCAACGAGGTACGCGCCTGCGACGACAAGCGCGTTATCGACCCGGCCCTTAAGGAGAGCGCGCTGCTGACCGGCGTGTTCAACCGTCTGGCCCGCAGCTGCTTCTACGGCGTCGCCGTCAAGGAAGGCGACGAGAGCCCCTACCGCAACGGCTGCATCCCCGCCGGTGCCGCTTCTGACAGCGTGGTCGAAGCCGCCCAGCAGGCAGCCCTCGCCTTTGAGCAGGCCATGTACAAGTTCGAGACGCACCGCGCGCTTGCCGTGTGCGACGACTACCTGCGCGCCGCCAACAAGCGCTGGAGCGACGCCTCCAAGGCCGCCAACAAGCTCGAGGGCGAGCCGGCCAATGCCGCGATGACGCAGGCCCTTGTCGACGCCTTTACCGAGCTGCGCGTGGCGACCGTCCTGATGCACGGTATTGTGCCGGCCGGCTGCGAGCTCATCTGCGAGTACTTCGACATCGACCCGGTCGCCTTCTTTAGCTGGGATAACATCTTCGCCTCCACGGATGAGTTTGTGGAGAGCCTGGGCGAGAAGCCCGGCGAGCACCGCGTAATGCCACTGCCCCCGCGCTTCGACTTCTTTAGCAAGCACGAGAGCCAGTACTAAACACTCGACATGTAATGGAATGGGAAGGAAAGACGGATGTCCAAGCCGCGTCGTCGTAAGCAAAAAAAGCAGGTTAAGCCCGAGCTCAAGCTTAGGCAGTTTGCCGCTACCGAGCTTTCCGACCAGCTTGCCGCCCAACACTCCGCCGCCGACCTGCCGCGCTTTATGGTCGACACGGTTGCCGGCGCCTATACTCCCGCCGATGCCGAGCTCATGATCGAGGGCTTTGGTGCCGCAGCCACACGCCCGGTCACGCTGCGCGCCAACACGCTCAAGGCAACCGCCGAGGACATCGTTGCGGCGCTCGATGCCGCCGGCATCGCGCACCAAACCGTTACCTGGTATCCGGACGCCTTTATCCTGCCCGAGGCCCAGGTTTCCGATCTGTGGGACCTCGACATCTACCGTGACGGCAAGATCTACCTGCAGAGCCTGTCATCCATGATGCCGCCTTTGGTGTTGGGCGCTCAGGCCGGCGAGGACATCCTGGACATGTGCGCAGCCCCTGGCGGCAAGACGACGCAGATCGCCGCCCTCACGCAGGGCCAGGCACACCTCACCGCCTGCGAGATGAGCATTCCCCGCGCCGAAAAGCTCGAGGCCAACTTGGGCCGCCAGGGTGCCAAAAACGTGCCCGTCATGCGCATCGACGCACGCGAGCTCGACGAGTTCTTCCGCTTTGACCGCATCCTGCTCGACGCTCCCTGCACTGGCACGGGCACCGTCATCAGCAGCAACGAGAAAAGCCTGCGCGGCCTGACCGAGCAGCTGCTCGTCAAGTGCGCCCGCTCGCAGCGCGCGCTTCTGGACCGCGCCATGGGTGCCCTCAAACCGGGCGGCACGCTCGTCTATTCGACTTGTTCGATCTTACCGCAGGAAAACGAGGACGCCCTGCAAGAGGCCCTCGACAAGCACATGGACTGCGAGCTTATCCCCCTCGACGGCACGCCGAGCGAAAGCGAAGCGCGTCGCGCCCAGGATGCCGGCGAGGAGCCGCATATCGAGAGCAACGCTCTCACCGAGGCCATCGCCGCCGGCCACGTCTCGTCCGTCGCCAACGGTATGCCCGGCACGCTGACCATTCCGCCTAGCCGCGACTTTGAGGGCTTCTACATTGCCCTGATCCGAAAACGCAGCTAGCGCACGGATCCAAAACTCAACAAGCTATCTCTGTGCGCGTTTGCCCTGCTGGTCGCGATGCTGTTTAAGCATCGCGCGCTCTTTGCGTTCGGCCCTTTTGCCCTTAATGGCCGTGACCACAAAGTAGATGACCGCGGCGGCAACGATTGCGCCCACACACAGGCCAATCGAGCCAAACATTGCTGTCAATTCCATACCGCGTCACCTCTCTTTTTAACGGGACTTTCAAGATAGCACCTCGATACCCGCCACCACAGCTCCTTCACGTTCACCGGCCCTTGATTATCAACTTTATCCGAACACCTCCCACATTCATCCGCACATGTACGG
>CAJLCM010000059.1:0-12271 GCA_905205145.1 uncultured Collinsella sp. | reverse complement strand
GGTGGTCGTAGGCGAGCATGGTCGCCCCGAGGTGGGGAGTATTCTGGGCCACGCCGGAAATGATGCGCAGGTCGTGAGCTGTGCCGCCGACGCCAACGCCTTGTCGCTCAAGGGCAAGGTGGGCCTCGTTGTGCAGACCACCCAGACCGCACAGAATCTCGCCGAGGTCGTGTCTGCCATCACCCCGCGCGTGCAGGAGCTGCGTGTGATCAACACCATCTGCGCAGCCACGAGTGAGCGTCAACAGGCAGCAGCCACACTTGCCAACCGCTGCGACTGCATGGTCGTCGTGGGCGGCAAGAACTCGGGCAACACCCGTCGCCTGGCGCAGATTTGCGCAGACGCCTGCGAGCGCACGTATCATATCGAGGAAGCTTCCGAGCTCCAGGCCGCGTGGTTTACCGACGCTCACCACATCGGCATCACCGCCGGAGCCTCCACCCCGCAAGAACACATCGAGCGCGCCGTCACGCGCATCAAGGAGCTTTGCTGCTAACCATGGACCAGACCGTACCCGCATACGCCGCCGAGGTGGCCGATTACGGGCGCAGCCGCGACCCCGAGCCGGGTGAGGGCGCGCTCGTTAAGAACGTGCGTCCCGAATCGCCCGCATGGGATGTGGGTATCGAGCCGGGCATGCGCGTGCTCACGGTCAACGGCGAGCAGCTTACCGACATGATCGTGTGGCTCTGGGAGGCAGACGACGACACGGTCGACCTCGAGGTTTTCGACCCGCGCGATGGCACCGTCACCCCCGTGGAGCTCGATCGATTTCCCGGAGAGGATTGGGGTCTGGAGTTCGACGGCCCCATCTTCGACGGCATGCGTACCTGTGTGAACGCCTGCGTGTTCTGCTTTATGACGATGCTCCCCAAGGGCGGTCGTTCCACGCTCTATATCCGCGATGACGACTACCGCCTGAGCTTTTTGCAGGGCAACTTCGTCACGCTCACGAACCTCACCGACGAGGACGTTCAAAACGTCATCCAACGCAACATGAGCCCCATGAACGTGTCCGTCCACGCCGTGAGCCCCGACGTCCGCCGCCGCATGATGGGCCGCAACGCCCAGCGCGGCATGGACGTGCTCGAGGCCATCATGGCTGCGGGCATCGAAATCCACGCGCAGATCGTGCTCTGCCCCGGCATGAACGACGGCGAGGAGCTCGAAAAGACCCTGCGCTACTGCGAGGAGCACGAGCAAATCACGAGCCTGGGTATCGTGCCACTCGGTTTTACCAAGCACCAGAACCGCTTTAGCTGGTCATACAGCGATAAACCCGAGCTGGCTCGCGAAACTATTGCCATGATCCGGCCCTATCAGGACCGCGCCTACGAGCGCTTTGGCCGCCACACCTTCCAGATGAGCGATGAGTTCTATCTGGACGCCGGCATTGAGCCGCCCGAGGCCGATTTCTACGACGGCTACCCGCAGTACTACGACGGCATCGGCATGATCCGGTCGTATCTGGACGAGACGGACGACGTCCTTGCCGCCGACGCCAAGCGCCTAGCGCGCGTCCGCGAGACCATCGCCGCCCGCGGCCAGCGCCTTCTGTGCCTCTCCGGCGCCAGCGCGCGCGACACCGTGGCGCGCTTTGTGGAGTCGCCGCATGGTCTCGGCGGCACCGTCACAGCCATCAAGAACCGCTACTTTGGCGGCAACGTGGACGTGACCGGCCTCATCGTCGCGTGTGACATTCTGGAGCAGCTGCCCCAAGATCTGTCGGGGGTTATGCTCTTTGTGCCTAAGCTCATGTTCAACGCTGACGGCATGACGCTTGACGAGTATCATCGTGACGATTTACTCGCAAGCCTTAACCACCGCGGCGCCGAGGTTCATGTGGTGTCGACCATGCCGCATGAGCTGCTCGATACCCTGGAGCACATCCTTGGCATTGTGCCCGCAGACTCTAACACTTCCACTGACCCTACCCATTAAAGGAGAGCAGATGAAACCTATCGTCGCCGTCGTCGGACGCCCCAACGTGGGCAAGTCCACGCTCGTTAACCGCCTGGCCCAGACCTCGGACGCCATCGTCCACGAGTCCCGCGGCGTCACGCGCGACCGCTCGTACCACACGGCCGATTGGAACGGCCGCGAGTTCACCATCGTCGACACGGGCGGCATCGAGCCGCTCAAGAGCGATGACGTCTTTGCCACGTCCATTCGCGACCAGGCCCTCGCCGCCGCCGAGGAAGCCGCCGTCATCCTGTTTGTGGTCGACGGCCGCACCGGCGTCACCGAGGAGGACGAGTCGGTCGCTCGCATGCTCAAGCGCTGCGACAAGCCGGTCTTTCTGCTGGTGAACAAGCTCGACAACCCCGATCGCGAGAACGACAGCATCTGGGAGTTCTATTCGCTTGGCATCGGTGAGCCCACGCCGCTCTCGGCCCTGCATGGTCATGGCACGGGCGACCTGCTCGACGATATCGTGGCCCTGTTGCCCGAGGAGGAGGACGAGATCGCCGACGAGTTCCCCGATGCGCTGAACGTGGCTATCATCGGCCGCCCCAACGCCGGTAAGTCATCGCTGTTCAACCGCATTCTGGGCGCCGACCGCTCCATCGTGTCCAACATTGCCGGCACCACGCGCGACGCCATCGACACGGTCGTCGAGCGCAACGGCAAGCACTACCGCATGGTCGACACTGCGGGTATCCGTAAGAAGAGCACCGTGTACGAGAACATCGAGTACTATTCCATGGTCCGCGGCCTGCGCGCCATCGACCGTGCCGACGTGGCGCTGCTCGTCGTCGACGCCTCCGTGGGCGTTACCGAGCAGGACCAGAAGGTCATGGGTTTGGCCATCGAGCGCGGCTGCGCCATCGTGGTGCTGCTCAACAAGTGGGACCTGCTCGACGACGATCGCAAACGCGAGGCCTGCATGGAGACCATCGACCGCCGTCTGGGCGTTATGGCTCCCTGGGCCCAGTACCTACGCATCTCGGCCCTGACCGGCCGCAGCGTCGAGAAGATCTGGGCAATGGTAGACGCCGCCGAAAAGACGCGCTCGCAAAAGATCAGCACCTCGCGCCTCAACACGTTCCTCACCGACCTGCGTGAGTTCGGCCACACCGTGGTGGACGGCAAGCGCCGCCTGCGCATGCACTACGTGACCCAGACGGGCGTCAACCCGCCGACGTTCACGTTCTTCGTCAACCACAGCGACCTGGTCAACGACACCTACCAGCGCTACGTGGAGAACCGCATGCGCTCGACCTTCGACTTTGCCGGCACGCCCATTCGACTCTTCTTTAGGAAGAAGGAGCAAAAGGATGCATAATCCGATTCTGCTGACCGCCATCTGCGCCGTGGTATCGTTCTTTATCGGAGCGATTCCGTTTGGCCTGATCTTGGGCCGCGTGTTCAACCACACCGACATTCGCAAGGCGGGCTCCGGCAACATCGGCACCACCAACGCCCTGCGTGTGGCCGGCCCCAAGGTGGCCGCGCTCACGCTGCTGCTCGACTGCCTGAAGGGCGCCATCTGCGTCCTTATCGCGCGTCCGTTCATTGCGAGCGTGGGCTATGGCTTCCCTGTAAGCATCATGGCTCCGGGTGCCGCCGGCGATTGGATGCTCGGCGTCATTTGCCTGGCTGCCGTGTGGGGACACATCTTCTCGCCCTACCTCAACTTCCACGGCGGCAAGGGTATCGCCGTTGGTCTGGGTGTCATCCTCGCCTGGTACTGGCCTATTGGCCTGTCGCTGCTGGGCATGTTTATCGTGGCCGTCGCCATCACCAAGTTTGTGTCGGTGGGCTCACTCGCCGCTGCCATCGGTCTTCCCATCGCTGCTTGCGCGGTCTTTCCGTACAGCAGCCTGGGGCTCAAGTTCTGTATGGCGATGATCGGCATCACCGTGGTGTGGGCCCATCGTGCGAACATCAAAAAGCTCATGACGGGTAAGGAGTCCAAGCTCTCGTTTACCAAGCGCGTCACCGAGCCCGACGATAAGTAGGAGAGAGTCATGAAAGTTGCGCTGATTGGCTCCGGCTCCTGGGGAACCGCCGTCGCCGGCCTTGCCGCCGCGCGAGCCGAGCGCGTGACCATGTGGGCCCACAGCGAGCAGACGGCCGCCGGCATTAACGCCGAGCACCGTAATCCTCGCTACCTAGTGGACTATGAACTGCCGACCAACGTTGTTGCCACGACGGATCTGACCCAGGCGCTCGACGGCGCCGAGGCCATCATCTTTGCCGTACCTTCGACGCACCTGCGCGACGTCTGCCACCAGGCGGCGCCGTTCATCGCGGACGAGACGCCAGTTCTGTGCCTCACCAAGGGCATCGAGCCCGAGTCCGGACTACTCATGAGCGAGGTCATCGCCAGCGAGATCGGCAACGAGTCGCGCGTGGCGGCGCTCTCGGGCCCCAACCATGCCGAGGAGATCTGCCGCGGCGGGCTCTCTGCCGCCGTCATCGCCAGCGAAGACCAGCAAGTGGGGGAGACCTTTAAGGAGCTGCTGCTTTCCACGGCCTTCCGCATCTACCTGTCGCAGGATATGACCGGCGTCGAGGTCTGCGGCGCCATGAAAAACGTCATCGCTATCGTATGCGGCATCTCTGCCGGCTCGGGTGCGGGTGATAACACGTTCGCCCTCATCATGACGCGCGGTCTGGCCGAGATCAGCCGCCTGGTGCACGCCCGCGGTGGCCAGGCCATGACTTGCATGGGGCTTGCCGGCATGGGCGACCTTATCGCCACCTGCACCTCCGAGCATTCGCGCAACCGCACCTTCGGCTTCGAGTTTGCCCACGGCGTTTCGCTCGACGAGTACCAGGCGCGCACGCATATGGTGGTCGAAGGTGCCGTCGCGGCACGAAGCGTCAGCGAGCTCGCCCGTTCACTGGGCGTAGACATTCCGCTCACCTTTGCCGTGGAGCAAACGCTCTACAACGGTGTTACTTTGGATAGGGCGCTCGAGATTCTCACCGATCGCGTCCCCTCTCAAGAGTTCTACGGACTCACCGACTAGCGCAGAAAGGCTACTACCATGGGTTCCATCAAAATCGCTCCATCCGTCCTCTCGGCCGACATGGCCAACCTCAAGGGCGAGCTCGACAAGATCGCCGGTGCCGACTACGTGCACTTCGACGTCATGGACGGTCACTTTACCGGCAACCTGACCTTTGGCGTCGATATCCTTAAGGCCGTCAAGCGCTCCACCGATGTGCCGGTCGACGCGCACCTGATGGTGTCGAACCCCGACGAGACGGTCGATTGGTACGCCGACGCCGGTGCCGACATGATCACCGTGCACTACGAGGCTTCGACGCACCTGCACCGCACGCTCACCCATCTGCAGCAACGCGGTGTCAAGGCCGGCGTGGTGCTCAACCCCGCCACCCCCGTGTGCGTACTCGAGAGCATCATCGACGTCGTCGATATGGTGTTGCTGATGAGCGTGAACCCTGGCTTTGGCGGCCAGAGCTTTATCCCGGGCACGCTGCCCAAGCTTCACGAGCTTACGGCCATGTGCGAGCGCCACGGCGTGTCGCCCCTGATCGAGGTCGATGGCGGTATCTCTTCCAAGAACATCGCCGAGGTCGTCAAGGCTGGCGCCAACGTACTCGTTGCCGGCTCCGCCGTATTTAAGTCCGAAGATCCCGCCGCCGAGGTTGCGCTGCTGCAGAAGCTGGGCAATGAGGCCGCACAGGAGGCATAAACCCTTATGACCGCAGGTCAAAACCGCATACCCGTGAATCTTGACTATGCCGCCTCGACGCCCATGCGCGCCGAGGCGCTCCTTGCGCAGCGCGAATATGACGACAGCGAGCTTGCCGGCGTCAACCCCAACTCGCTGCATTCGCTCGGCCGCAAGGCCGCCGCGCGCCTGGAGGTGGCACGTCGCGAGATTGCTCGCAGCTTTGGCGCGCGCGTTCGCCCGTCCGAGATCATCCTTACCAACGGCGGCACCGAGGCCAACCAGCTGGCGCTGCTCGGTCTTGCCGAGGGCGCTCGTCAGCGCGATCGAAAGCGCGATCGTGTCATCGTTTCGGCCATCGAGCACGATTCAATTCTGGACAACCTACCGCTGCTGCGCGCCGCCGGCTTTACCGTCGACCTGGTGCAGCCCTGCCGTGCAGGCTACATTGAGCCTGCCGCGCTTGTCGAACTGCTCGGCGACGACGTGGCGCTCGTGAGCATTATGGTCGCCAACAACGAAACCGGCGTGGTACAGCCCATCCGCGAGCTGGCCGCCGCCGCACATGCTGCCGGCGCTTTGTTTCACACCGATGCCATCCAGGGCTATTTGCACATTCCGCTCGATGTCACCGAACTGGGTGTCGATGCCATGACCGTTGCCGCGCACAAGATCGGTGGCCCCGTGGCATCCGGCGCGCTCTACCTTAAGAACCGCACGCCGCTGCGTCCGCGCATCTTTGGCGGTGGACAGGAAGCCGGCCGTCGCGCCGGTACACAGGATCTGCGCACGCAGCTGGCTTTTGCCGCTGCCGCTTCCGTGTTGCTGCCGAATGTGGGCCAGGAGCGTGCGACGCTGCAGGCCCTTTCCGACAAGCTCTACGCCACGCTTACGGCCCATCCTCGCATTCACGCCACGATGGGCGACTACGCGCAGGCCGATCGTCTGCCGGGTATGGTTTCGATCTACGTCGACGGCATGGACTCCGAGGAGCTCATCATCAAGCTCGACGCCGCCGGCTTTGAGGTTTCGGCCGGATCGGCTTGCTCGAGCGGCAACATGGATCCGAGCCACGTGCTCAGCGCCATGGGCATTGGTCGCGAGCAGGCGCTGGGCGCACTGCGCATCTCATTCGATGATCGCGTGAACTCTGCCGACCTGGACGACTTTGCCCAGGCACTGCTTTCGATCGTAGGTGCCGCATGATCGTCTCCGAGCTTGAACGTGCGCTGCTGGCGCGCTACCCCAAGGCGGACGCCGAGGGCTGGGATCATGTTGGGCTATCTGTGGGAGATCCCGCTGCCGAGATCCGCGGTGTTGCCTGCGCGCTCGACGCGACCGAGGCCAACGTGCGCCGCGCTCTCGAGGCCGGCGCTAACGTGCTGCTGACGCATCATCCCATCTATATCAAGGCGCCCGAGGCCTTTTGTCCGGCCGATTCCGCGCGTCCCCAGTGCAGCGCTGCACTATACGAGGCAGCTCGTTGTGGCGTGAGCATCATCTCGCTTCACACCAACCTGGACCGCTCGCACGAAGCGCGCGTTCGCCTGAGTGAGTTGCTGGGCGCTGAGCCCATGAGCTCGCTGGAGCATGTAAACGAGCCTGGGCTCACCGGTCTGGGCGCACTCGCGACCCTCCGCAACCCCTGCAGCCTGCGCGACCTTGCCGCACGCGCCGCCACGGCCTATGAAAGCGATCCGCGCGTGTGGGGCGACGCCGATCGCCCATGCCGCTCCATCGCCATTCTGGGCGGCTCCCTGGGAGATTTTGGTGAGCTTGCCATCGCCGCGGGCGCAGATGCTATTGCGACCGGAGAGGCCGGCTACCACGTGGCGCAGGACCTTGCCTTGCGTGGCCTAAGCGTGATTCTGCTCGGCCACGACCGCTCCGAAGAGCCGTTCGTTGATATATTGATGAACTCTGCAGTTGACGCCGGGGTCGACCCCCGTCATGCGATTAAAATACTGAACCCTTGCCAATGGTGGACTGTGACAAAAGGAGAGAACTTATGAGCGCCGGCGCTACGCTACTCAAGCTGCAACAGATCGATTTGGAGCTCGCCCGCAACAAGAGCGAACTTGCCAATATGCCGGAGCTCAAGGAGCTCGCTTCCAAGCGCAAGACCTATGTGAAGCTCAAGTCCGAAATGACCAAGCTCTACGCCCAGCGCAAGGACCTGGACATTGAGCTCGACGACCTCAACACCACCGAGATTCAGACCAATAACGCCATCGAGGCTGCCAAGAAGCGTCACGTCGACGGTTCCGATTACCGCGAGGTTCAGGACCTGGAGAATGAGCTTGCCACCCTGGCAAAGCGTCTGGACAAGATCGAGCACACCCGCAAGGATGTCGTTGTCGCCCATAAGGAGGCGCTCGACCGCGAGACTCGCGCGCAGGCCATCATCGCCAAGTTCGAGGAGGGCGTGAAGGCCGATACCAAGGCCGCTCGTGCCAAGGCTGCCGATCTCCAGGCCCAGATTGACGCCGCTACCAAGGAGCGCACCGCGCTGGCTGCCACGCTGCCGACTGACGTGCTCACCGATTACGAGGGCCTGCTCAAGCAGTTCCGCGGCCTGGCCGTCGAGACCATTCAGGGCAACATCCCCACGGTCTGCCATACCGCGCTGCAGGCATCGTCCATGAGAGACCTCAACCACGACGGTAGTGAGATTACGCACTGCCCGTATTGCCACCGCCTGCTCGTGCTCCCCAGCAAGGAAGCTTAAATGATGACGGCGGCACCCAACAATTCAATGCAACTTGAGGGAAAAACGATCCTGCTGGGCATTACCGGCGGGATCGCCGCCTATAAGTCGTGCAATATCGTGCGCCTGCTGCAAAAGCGCGGCGCGCGCGTCAAGGTCGTTATGAGCGAGCATGCCACGGAGTTTGTGGGCCCGCTCACCTTCCGTGCGCTCACCAATGAGCCGGTCGCGGTAGGTCTGTTCGACGATCCCTCCGACCCCATCCACCATATCTCGCTTGCGCAGGAGCCCGACCTGGTAGTCGTGGCACCCGCGACGGCCAATATCATCGCCAAGATGGCCAACGGCATCGCCGACGACCTCATCTCCACCACGCTGCTGGCAACGCCGCGACCCATCGTGATCGCACCTGCTATGAACAACGGCATGTGGAAGGCGCCGGCGACGCAGGCCAATATGACCACGCTGCGCGAGCGCGGTGTCCATGTGGTGGGACCCGGCAGCGGCTACCTTGCCTGCGGCGACGTGGACACGGGACGCATGAGCGAGCCGGATGATATCGTCGAGGCCGTCTGTGAGGTTCTCAACCCCGCGCCCCAGGACCTTGCAGGCAAGCGCATCGTGATCACCGCCGGTCCTACGCACGAGCCGATTGACCCCGTGCGCTTCATTGGCAACCGGTCGTCGGGCAAGATGGGTATCGCTCTGGCGGGGGAGGCCGCACGCCGCGGTGCTACGGTCACGCTGGTGCTGGGGCCGACGTCGCTCAAAATCCCGCGCGGTGTGGAGTGCGTGCGCGTGCAGACCGCCGCAGAGATGCTACAAGCGGCCCTGAGCGCCTTTCAGGCGGCTGACGCGGCCATTTGTGCCGCCGCAGTCGCCGACTACACGCCGGCGGCCCCTGCGGACCACAAGCTCAAAAAGTTCAACGAGCGCCTGGATCGAATCGAGCTCGTGGAGACGGTCGATATTCTGGCCGAGCTTTCGCGCCAAAAGGGCAATCGCTGCGTGATCGGCTTTGCGGCCGAGACCGATAACGTCGTGGAGTACGCGAAACGCAAATTGGCGCGCAAAGGGTGCGATGCCATTATCGCCAACGACGTCTCACGCGCCGATTCGGGTTTTGGAACCGATACCAACAAGGCGTGGATTGTGAGCTCAACGGGCGCGCAGGAACTTCCTGTACTCACAAAACCCCAGCTCGCAGATACAATTTTGGACTTGCTTCAAAATTCTTAAAAAAGTTCTTGCACAAGGGTAAAGTTTCGAGTTAATATACTCCCTGTTGCGAGCGAGAGCAGAGCAACAAACAACAACTTCGGGACGTGGCGCAGCTTGGTAGCGCACTTGACTGGGGGTCAAGGGGTCGCTGGTTCGAATCCAGTCGTCCCGACCAGAAGTTTGCAGGTCAGGCACTTAGTGCCTGACCTTTTTTGTTTTAAGTAATTGCTTAAATTTGATTAATCAACAGGGTGCCAAAAATCTACCTGCGCGATAATCGCTTTTTGCGGTTACTTGCGCGTTTTGCACGCGCTTAAGCCGATTTATTAACGCGACATGAATCTACATACGCGTAGCTGGTATACAGACGAGTACAGGCTGTATTTATCGCGGCGATTTACGCAGATATGGCGACTGTAACGAACTAGTGTGTCGCTGTATTTATTCCAGCAGTTCACTTGATCTGTGGACAAGTGGACTGTTGCAACGAAACGCCAAGCAGGATGGGCTCTATACGAGGACGCCGCAGAGGCAATGGCGGGGGAGAGCGGCAGGCGCTCTGAGAGCCGCTGTATGACCCCATTTCTCCTCAACCCGATTACCTGTGCTATGAACCTCGAATTGTTCGAGTAATCGCCAAAAGAAAAGCCCTCGCAGGATTGCGAGGGCTTTGCGTTAAAAGAGATCAGAAGCAGAAAGCGGGGAGAACATAAAACGAGTCCGTCGCGCTGTAGCTGTAGCAAATACCGCCGCTTTGAACATAGCGAAAGGACGTGGAGCTGCGCGGTCTCACGGAGCGAGTCCAGTGGCTATAGCCTGATGCACCGGAATAGTTCGACCCCGTCACGCCCTTGGATTTGTAGCACTCGTACTGGATGCCGTCGGATTGCATATCCCCGTATACTTCGGTTGCCGAGAGCAGAAAAACCTTGTCGGTCGTCGCTGAGGGGGCACCGCCCCAGTTACCGCCAACGTTATCGGTTGTCTTTGTGACGGGTTTCACCTTTGACTGGAGCTCGCTGGGCAGGAGCAACCAGAGGTCACCGCTGTTGAGGCGGGTACGGAGCTCGGACTTATCCCAACCACCGGCATTGGTGTCCGTAGCGTTCATTCTCTGGCTACCCAAGGCAGAGTTGGTCGCCTCGAACGTCAAGCCTGCCATGCCGCTACCATCGGCCAAGTCGTCGTGGTTGATGCCGATGATACGGTACTCGAGCGTCTTGCCATTGGTCAGCTTCATCGAGAACTTGGTGCCGGCATCCATGGCGGCCTTGGCCTTGGCGTAGGCGATAGACGATGTACCGTTCTTGGCAATGTCTTTGGCAACCGCCTCTTGCTCGTCGAGGGTCCAGTCCTTCGCGTCCTTGGCGATGGCCACCTGGACGGCCGCGGAATCGGCGCCTGCGGAGCCGCCACCGGACGCGCCTCCCTCGACGCCGCCGACCGTCCCATTGTTCACCGTGTTGCCGACCAGGTTGAACTGGTTTCGGATGGCTCCGGCCACGCCGGGTCCCGCGAACACGATGACCAGGCCGATGACGGCAATGATCAGGACGTACTCGATAATTGATTGCCCTCGGAAGCGGGTCGTTTCAGGAGCGACCCCCCCCCGAAGGTTAATTGCCGCTGCATGCATATACGGCTCCCTTCACTCGGGGTTTGCAATACGAGCCGAGCGTAGGGCTATTCCAAGTATTTGCAACGGTCTTGCCGCTGCGGCAACGATGACGGCAGGGGAGAAAGTCATGCGCTATTAGCGCGGCTATAACGTCCGCTTCGAATGCCGACCGTATTCATATCGAGGCAGCCATTTCATACCTTCAGAAAGACAACTGAAAGCCGAAAAAAAGCGGGACCCGGCTATAAGCAGAACCCCGCCCAAGAGAAGCCTTTAGAGCCGAGACAGACAACGCGTGTGGACAATCACTCAGCCTCCACCGCCATGCGCACGACCTCTTCCATCGGGTAGCGAGTGCCGCCGTCCCCGTCCAAAGCCTCGTTGTAGGCCTCGATGTCCGCCATGTCCTCAGCCTTCTCGAACGCGGCCCTTCTCACGAACTCGGAAAAGGTCATGCCCGTGGCGTCCGCATGGCCCTGAATCAAGGCCATTTCGCCCTCATCGAACTTGACCGCGATCTCGCGCATCGCCATGGTCGCTCCCGTAAACGCCGTCATCGAAGTGAATCCATTATCCACCCACCGTATACGCCCCGAACTCGAAACACCAAGCAGGATGGACTCTATACGAGGACGCAGCAGAGGTAATGGCGGGGGAGTGCGGCAGGCGCTCTGAGAGCCGCTGTATGACCCCATTTCTCTTCAATCCGACTACCCGTGCCATGAACCTGAAGCCGTTCGTTCGGTCGCCAAAAGAAAGCACGCGCGGGGTAACGCGGGCTTTGCGCTAGACAAGCTAGAAGCACCAGGCGGGGGAGACGCAAAACCAGCCCGGCGCGGAGTTGCTGTCCGACGGATTGCCGCTGCTGTCGACATGGAGGAAGCCCTTCGAGGCGTTCGGAAACACCGAACGCTCCCACCAACCGCTGCCAATGGCAATGGCAGAGTTGGGATTATAGTTCTCCGTCACCTTGCCTTTGAAGGCCTCGTACTGGGTGCCCTCGGAGGAAGTCCAGGGATAGGATGTTTTATCCCCAATTAGGTGTAAAACTCTGCTCGATGGCGGGCGGCGGCGTAC
>CAJLCM010000058.1:0-12693 GCA_905205145.1 uncultured Collinsella sp. | reverse complement strand
CATGGGGGCTCTCGAAAGCAGCGAGTCAAGACGCGACGGCTGTGGAGGCTCCGTTGATTCGCCCTCGTCCTCGTCGGGCTCTTCATCGACCAGATCAAATGAGTCAAGCGATGCCGGCTCGCGACGATCGATTAGCTCCTCATCCTCATCATCAAAGTAATTGAACTGATCGAGCATGTCCTCTTCGATTGCACGCTCGCTCGCGTCGTCCATACAGGGGCTCCCTTCCTACCGACTAACCCCCATCCTAGACAGCAACGGCTAAAGGAAACATAAAAGAGACAGCTGTCATGCGAGTCATGTGCTCAATAGCCGTTGGGTAGTCATTGGGGACGTTCTTAAATGACCAGTCAAACAAGAACGTCCCCAATGACTACTCCGGCAACGCCGATGTTTTGGCAACGCCAGCGAGCGACGTCCAGAGCGAACAAGTTGGCATGAAAAAGGCAAGGCATAGACCTTCTGGTCATGCCTTGCCTTTTGAATGACAAATTGTCGCTCTGGGCGGCGCGCAGCGTCGAGCGGTTACGGCGTTTGGTAAAACGCCGTAACCCCCTAGTACATCTTTGCGCCGGCGGGGATGGAGGCGTCGAGCTGGATCAGGTTGAGGCGCTCCTCGCCCTCCTCCTCGTGGACAGCGCTGATCAGCATGCCGCAGCTGAGAATACCCATCATCTTGCGCGGAGGCAGGTTGGTGATGGCGAGCAAGGTCTTGCCGACCAGGTCCTCGGGCTCGTAATAAGCGTGAATACCGGAGAGGATGGTGCGGTCGGTACCGGTACCGTCGTCGAGCGTAAAGTTCAGCAGCTTCTTGGACTTCTTGACGGCCTCGCATGCCTTGACCTTCACAGCGCGGAAATCGCTCTTGGAGAAGGTATCGAAGTCGACGAACTCCTCGAACAGCGGCTCAACGGCGATCTTGGAGTAATCGAGCGTGGGCTTAAGCGACGTAACGAATGGGCTCGCGGCGTTGCCGGCCTCGGCAGCCTTGGCGGCAGCGGCACCGGACTGGAAACCCTTCTCGGGCTTCATGTGCGGGAACAGCAGGACGTCGCGGATAGAAGCCTGGTTAGTAAGCAGCATGACCACGCGGTCGATACCAATGCCAATGCCGCCCGCGGGAGGCATACCGTACTCGAGGGCGCGCACGTAGTCCTCGTCATACTCCATAGCCTCATCGTCGCCGCCGGCCTTCTCGGCCATCTGGGCAGCAAAGCGCTCAGCCTGGTCGACCGGGTCGTTGAGCTCGGAGAATGCGTTGGCGTACTCGTGGCCGGCGATGACCAGCTCAAAGCGGTGGGTCAAACGCGGGTCGTCCTCAAAACGCTTGGCGAGCGGGCTGACCTCGATGGGGTAATCGCACACGAACGTGGGGTTGACGATGGTGTCCTCGCCCAGCTCATCGTAAATCTCGGCGATGATCTTGCCGGCAGTCCACTCGGGCTTGATCTCCAGGCCCTTCTTGCGCGCGGCGGCAGCAAGCTCCTCGACCGGCGTGTCGATGGTGACCTGCTTGCCGAGCACGTCGGAGACGATGTCGGTCATGGGACGGCTGGCCCACTCACCAGAAAGGTCGATGGTCTGGCCCTGGTACTCGATGACCTCGGGGTTGCCGATGGCCTTGTTGGCAGCCTTGATGACACCTTGGGCGAGTGCCTTCATGCCCTCGAGGTCGGAGAAGGCACGGTAGGCCTCCATCGTGGTGAACTCGGGGTTGTGGGTAAGGTCCATGCCCTCGTTACGGAAGATGCGGCCGATCTCGAACACGCGCTCAAAACCACCGACGATGCAGCGCTTGAGGTGCAGCTCGGTGGCAATACGCAGGTAGCACTCCTGATCGAGCGCGTTGAAGTGGGTAATGAACGGCTTGGCAGTAGCGCCGCCTTGGATGGTCTGCAGGATGGGGGTCTCGACCTCCATGTAGCCGTCGGACTCCATAAAGCGACGGAAGGTGGAGAGAATCTGCGAACGCTTACGGAAGGTCTCGCGAACGTCGTCGTTGGCGATCAGGTCGACATAGCGCTGGCGATAGCGGGTCTCCTTGTCGGAAAGACCGTGGAACTTCTCGGGCAGCGGACGAACGGCCTTGGCAAGCAGGGTCGCGCTCTTAGGGGCAACGGAAAGCTGGCCACGCTGGGTGCGCACGACCACGCCGGTCACGCCCAGGATGTCGCCCAGGTCGAGGGCCTTGAGCGTACTCCAGGCAGCCTCGTCCATGTCGTTGATGCGGCAGAACAGCTGAATCTCGGCAGTCGCATCGCGCACGACGATGAACATGATCTTGCCCTGACCGCGCTTGGCGACCACACGGCCAGCGATCTTCACGATGTCCTCGGTGTCCTCGCCATCGGCAAGCTCGGCGTACTTAGCCTCGATATCGGCGACGTAGTCCTCAAGCTCAGAGTGCTCGGGATAGGGGTTCTGGCCCGCCTCGAACAGGGCGGCGCGCTTGGCCAGGCGGGTGGCGCGCTCGTCGTTGAGCGTCGATGCCTGATCGGCGGCGTTCTGGTTCTCTGCCATAAGTTAGCTCCTCAAACTAAAACGCTCCCCAGGATTCGGTCCCAGGGAGCGAAAACATACCTTTACGCGGGACCGTGGTCTAGCGTGCGATCTTGGCGATGGTGTAGACGCGAGTCTTGCCGGAAGGCGTAACGACCTCGACGGAATCGCCCTCGCCGTGGCCGATGATGGCGTGACCGACCGGAGACTCGTTGGAGATCTTGTGCTCGAGCGAGTTGGTCTCGGTGGTACCGACAAGCGTGACCTCCATGACCTCACCGTTGGGGTCAATCAACGAAACGGTGGAACCGATGGAGACGGTCAAATCGCCCGTGGTGGCAGCAACCTGAGCGTTGGCGAGGATGGCCTGGATCTCGGCAATACGAGCGGCGTTCTGGGCCTGCTTGTCCTTAGCGGCGTCATACTCGGAGTTCTCCGAAAGGTCGCCGAACGCGCGGGCTTCCTTGATGTCCTCGACGATCTCCTTGGCGTAATCGCCCTCACGCCAAGCGAGCTCCTCGACGAGCTTCTGGCGGCCCTCAGCGGTCAGTACGATCTGGCTTGCGTCCATACGGATATCTCCCCAACTCTGATCAACAATCAACTGTCAACAAAACGAAAAAGACCGGCTAGCCTGCGGGCAAGCCGGTCAGGTGCTCACCCCAAAGGGATGGGACTACTCTGCGTCCGCGTCGCTGTCCTCTGCCTGCTTCTTCTTGGCAGCAGCGAGCTTGGCCTCGAGCTCAGCGATCTCCTTGTCCTCCTCAGACTGCTCGACCACGACCTCCTCGGCCTGCTTGGTCTCGGCCTTATCGTCGCCCTCCATACCCTCACGGATATTCTTGACGGTAGAGCCGAGGGACTTGCCGAGCTTCGGCAGGTTCTTGGGCCCGAAGATAATCAGGACAACGACGAGAATAATGATGAGCTCAGGAGCCCTCAGTCCAAACATGTAGACCTCCACAATACAGCGAGACAAGCTCGAATGAGTATACCGCGGGTATCGCGGTATCACAACACTAGCTAAAAAAAGGGACCGCAAGAAGCGGTCCCTCCTCATGCTCTGGTCGGGTTGACTGGATTTGAACCAGCGACCCCTGCGTCCCGAACGCAGTGCTCTACCAAACTGAGCCACAACCCGTTAGCTCGACTATAGTAACAAAGATTTTCGCCGCGTGCTAGAGAAATTTTTATTTCTTTGAAGCGTCGATTTGAACCGTGTTGGGAATAAGCTCAGTCGCGCAGGCCCACCAGCCATTTTGCTGGGCAGCATCGGCAAGCCTTTCGGCCGTGGCGGCGGTGCCACAAATGGCAAACGAACAGGCGCCCGATCCGCACACATCTACAGCAACGGTGCCGTCCTGTTTACGCAGCCAATCGAGAACCGTTTGAATCTGCGGCTCCATCTGTGCGGAAATGACACCTAGGTTGTTATGGATGAGCACATATGCCGTCTCGGCATCACCAGCACGCAATGCAGAAGCTATCGCGCCGGGCTTGCCCGCAGGCACCGGAGCCTCGTCAAAACGTCGATAGGCTTCAATTGTCGAAACGCTTGCCTCGCGCGGCTTAACCAGTACGACGGGCGTCGCGAGCAGCGCGGGGTACTCAGTTGCCAGCACGTCTCCCCCACCTACGTAAAACGCAGGGCTCGCATGCAAAAAGAACGGGACGTCGGCACCAATGCCCCGCGCAATATCGTCGAGCGCTGGGTCGGTGCGATCAATGCCCCAGAGCTCCGCCAAGGCGACAATGACCGCGGCCGCATCCGTCGAGGGGCCGCCCAAGCCGGCGCACAATGGAATGCGCTTCTCAATCGTCACGCAGATGTTTGCCTCGCGACCATAATGCTCGGCCATAGCAACCGCAGCCCGATACGCCGTATTCTTTTGCATGGGAAAATCTGATGCCGGAACCGTCTGGACGGTCAGCGCCTGCGCCGGCGTGACCGTCACGGTATCGGAAAGACCGACAGCCGCCATCAGGGAATCGACCCTGTGGTAGCCGCGGTCATCGCGCTCGGTATGAACCCCCAGGTAGAGGTTAATCTTTGCCGGCGCGGAAAGAGTCAGGGACCGATCGGTCACCGTTAATGCTCCTCGAGCTGATTGCCGAGCGGGGTAAAGATGTGCTCGCCGCTCTCGGGGTCGAACAGCTCGACCTGACCGGTGAGCACATCGATATACTGGTAGGACTGACGCGACTTGCGGCCACGACGCTCGTCGACCTCGACAATGAAGACGGCCGGGTGGACGCTCTTGATGGTGCCCATGCGCTCGACGACGCGGGTACGGCCCATGTTGGCCTTAACCTTGACGCGATCGCCCACCATATCGGTCAGCTTCTCGTGGATGTCGTCGACGTGATTGACTTCCATCTCTTCCATGAACAGGGCCTCCAGAAGGTGTAATTCAAAAAGGGGATAATACCCCTAAGATAGACAAAACTCTAATACTATAGCACCCTGTTGTGGCCATACGCAAGTAGCTAATTAGCTACTTACAGAGTATCGGTGTCCAAGACGATGGTGAATGGACCGTCGTTGACGAGATCGACTTTCATATCGGCGCCAAAGATACCGTGCGCCACATGCTCAACGTCCTCGCGTACGAGCGTCAGGAAGTACTCGTAGAGCTCGTCGGCGACATCGGGGGCGCCGGCATCCGTAAACGACGGACGGCGGCCGTGGCGGCAGTCGGCAAACAGCGTGAACTGCGACACCACGAGTACCTCGCCGTCGACATCAGCAAGTGCCAGGTTGGTCTTGCCGTTCTCGTCCTCGTTAATGCGCAAGCCCCGGAGCTTGCCCCACAGCTTGTCGGCCTCGGCACGCGTATCGCCATGGCCCACACCCAGCAGCACCAGGTAGCCTCGTCCAATGCGGCCCACGCACTCGCCATCGACCGTCACGCCGGCGTTGAGCACGCGCTGCACCACCGCACGCATGGCCTACTCCTCGCCCGTCAGCTTGGCGGACAGATGCTCGAGCGCGTGGAAACGATGGCTGATGGCGTTCTTCTCGTCAGCCGTCAGCTCGGCCATGGTCTTGCCCGGCGTGTCGACCGGCAGGAACAGCGGGTCGTAGCCAAAACCATGGTCGCCGCGGCCCTCGTGCGCGATAACGCCCTCGCAGGCGCCCTCGCCATAGGTAACCAGACCGTCCGTGTCGATGAGCGCGACGACGCTCATAAAGCGCGCGGTGCGATCCTCGTCGGCCACGCCTTCCAGGTTAACGAGCAGCTTGGCGTTGTTGGCGGCATCGTCGCCATGCACGCCCGCATAGCGCGCGCTATACACGCCCGGCTCGCCGTCCAGGGCATCAACGACCAAGCCCGAATCGTCGGCAATGGCCATGAGCCCCGTCTCCTCGACCGCAGCCTGCGCCTTGATGATGGCGTTCTCCAAAAACGTCGTGCCGTTTTCCTCGGGGTCCTCAAAATCGCCCAGCTGACCGAGCGCCACAAAGCGTACCTCGGGCATGACCTTGCCCAAAATGGCCTCAATCTCGGTGAGCTTATGGGCGTTGCCGGTTGCCACGACGATAGTTGCAGCCGGGTCAAGGGTGTCGATGTCGATCTTCTCAAGTGCCATAACTGGCCTCCTTGTCTCTATAGCAAGCTGCGTGAGGGGCGTTCGGGCACTTAGCCTCTCCCCTCTCAGGCAATCAGACCTTTCAACGCAGCATTTCCGCAGATAAAACCTACCAAAATAAACCTGTCCCTATTTGGCAGGTTAGGCGATGGCTTGGCGCTGAAGCTCGATGAGCTCGGCGATACCCTTGTCGCCCAGGTCGAGCAGGGCATTGAGGCGTTTGCGGTCGAAGGGCGCCTGCTCGCCAGTGCCCTGGAGCTCGATCATCTCACCGGTTTCGGTGGCGACGAGGTTCATGTCGACCTCGGCATGGCTGTCCTCGGAATAATCGAGGTCAAGCAGCGCGTTGCCGTCGACAACGCCCATGGAGATGGCAGCCACCTGACCGGTAAGCGGGATGCGCTCGATCTTGCCCGCCTCGACCCACATGGCGAGGGCGTCGTGCAACGCCACCCAGGCGCCGGTGATGCTCGCTGTACGCGTGCCGCCATCGGCCTGAATCACATCGCAGTCGACGGTGACGGTGTACTCGCCGAGCGCCTTCATGTTGACGACGGTACGCAGGCTGCGACCAATGAGGCGCTCGATCTCCATGGAGCGACCCTTGCGGTTGGCATGCTCGCGCTTGCAGCGCTTGCCGGTCGACGTCGGCAGCATGGCGTATTCCGCGGTCACCCAGCCGGCCTTAGCTCCCTTTCGCCAACCCGGCACGCCCTCCTCGATAGTGGCGGCGCACAGAACGCGCGTGTCGCCGAACTCGGCCAAACACGAGCCGTGGGCGTGCTTCATGACGCCACGGGTGAGCTTAACGGGGCGCAACTCGTTGGCGGCGCGGCCGTTGGCGCGGTTGACCTGCATGTACTCCATAGAAATATCCTTTCGGCAAAAGATGTGGCGAAGGCTTTGGCGGCTGCCTTACATCTATTTCAGCTCATCGATATCGATATGTTCGATGCTCTTGAGCGGCTGACCAAAGATAAAGCTGCCCGCCACCGCAAACTCGGCAATGTTATCGGCCGTCGTGGCAAAACGATGCTGCGGCTCGGCGGCGTCGCCCGCCAGCTGCTCGCGACGCGTGAGGATATCGGTCAGCTCGCGTGTGGTCTCCTCGGCGGAGCTCACGACGCGCACCCCAGGCCCCAGCGCATGGCGGATAGGTCCCACCAACAGCGGAAAATGTGTACAGCCGAGCACCACGGTATCGATACCGTGGTCGCGCAGCGGCTCAACCGTGGCACCCACCAGCGCACGCACGGCAGGCGTATCGAAGATGTCCTCGTTCTCAAGCCACTGTTCCTGCAGATGTGCACCCGAGGCGAGCTCGTGTTCGACAACCTCGACAAAGCTCGAGGCTGGACAGCCGTATACATCGACGCCGGCATCTAGATCCTGAATGGCGCGCGTGTAGGCGCCCGAGCGAATGGTGAGGTTGGTGGCGAGCACGCCCACGCGACGCGAGCGGGTGCTGTTGATTGCCGCACGGGCACCCGGCGCGATCACGCCGATCACGGGAACGTCGAGCACCTGCTGGGCCAGACGCAAGGCCGCAGCGGTCGCCGTGTTGCAGGCGATGACCATAATCTTGACGTCGTGCTTCGAAAGCCAACGGCCCGCCTGCAACGCAAACGAGCGCACCTCATCCTCGGTGCGGGTGCCGTAGGGGCAGCGCTTGGTGTCGCCAAAGTAGTAGACGGACTCGTGCGGCAGCGCCGTCGCGATGGCGCGCGCAACCGTCAGACCGCCCAAACCAGAATCGAACACGCCAATCGGGCGCGTGTCGCCTGCCGGATTCTCGATATCGGACATTACCTCACCAGTCTCTCTCGAAAAGACATGTCCAAGTGCAGCGACGCCGCGCTACGAACGCGCCGCGACCAGCAGCTCTGCCGTCGCCGCCCAACCGTCGACAATTTTGCCGCGCGTAACGAAAGCGTTCTCGCAAGCAGCCAGGAACTCGGGCGCGCCGGCGCTCGTCAGGCCATTCTCGACCAGACAGAACGTGCCCACGTGATCGGCCATGTAAAAGTCGGACTCGGAGTCGCCGAGCGCGAGCGTCTCCTCGCGCTCGATCCCCAGGTGCTCACAGAAGCGCGCAATGGCGACGCCTTTGTTGAGGCCCGCCGGATTGATGTTGAAGGCGAGACCGTCCTCGACGCGATCGAGCTCGAGCGTCGTCGGCTTGGACAGATGCGTCAGGTGACCGTTACAGGCCCACACCAGGCCGCAGCCGGCCTCGTCCAGGATGGCCTGGACCTCATTGTCGGGCACATCGCCGCGCATGCCGACGGTGACCTCGCGGTACTTGTAGCCGGTCGACATGTCGTTGTGATACTCGATCTTGTGCGGCCAGCGGGCGAGAATCTTCTCGCACACGCCGGTCTGCTCGATCACCTGGTGCGGCGTGAGGCCGCAGGCAGGGTCGTAGGGCATATCGCCGGTCAGATACTCCCAATCGTTGGCCTTGAGGTCGTACATGACCAGACCGCCCATTTCGCCGATGTAGGAGTTGAGGCCGAGCACGCGGGCGTCCTCGTGAATCATGGTGCGATTGCGGCCCGAGGTGGGAACCACCTGAATACCGGCGCGAGCGAGCGCGACGACCGCCTCGACGAGCTTGGTCGATGGATTGCCGTCGTTGTCGCGAAGCACGCACGAGCCGGGGGCGAGCATCGTGGCATCCAAATCGGTAAAGACATACTTAACCTTGGCAAGGCGTTCGCGCATCTCGCCCGAAAGGTCGGCGACGGTCGGCAGGGTGTTGTGGGACATGGTTACTCCGTTTACGTAGAAGGGTTTGGACTTGGACGGCATGTTTTGATTGAGGGAACACGCTTATGGCGACAGCGCGCTCAGGGCGCCGCCGCCATCATGGTTCATTAGTCAAACTGGGTAACATCGATCAGGCGATTGGCCAACGAAAGGTCGCTCTCGATGGGCACGAACTCGTCGCCCACGTGCATGAGCTCCTCGTCACCCTTTGCCAGCAGTAAGACAATGGTAGGAGCATCGGGGTTGATGTACTCCTCGCGCGCCGCCTTGAACGCCGCATGCACAGCGGCTTCGCGATCGAGGATGATCTTGTTCGGCGTATCGTCGGGAACATGTTCGGCAAGCTCGCGACAGACCTTCATCGGGTCCTCGTGAGCCGGGTCCTCATTGGCAAAGATCATCAGGTCGGAATATGGTGCGGCCTCGCGCGGAAGCTGCTCGCGGCGCTCCTGTGCCTTGCCACCGGCAGCGCCAAACACTGCGATAACCGGGCTGGCGGGAAACGCGCGCTTGACCGACGAGAAAAGCGAGCGGAACGAAAGCTGGTTGTGCGCGTAGTCGACGACACAAATCACGCGGCCGTCCTTCGACTCCACGACCTCCATACGGCCCGGCACACGCAGTTTGGAGAGGCCCTTCTTGATGGCATCGATACCGATGCCGACCTCGCGCGCAGCGGCGATAGCAACCAGCGCGTTCTCCACGTTAAAGTCTCCCGCGATACCCAGCAGGACCTTCTCCCCCGCCTCGGACTCGTCGGCGCACAGGCCATGCAAGTTGAACTCGATGCTAAAGCCGACCATGCGTACGTCGCTCGCCCACAGGCTTGCCTCGGGATGCTCGACGCCAACGGTCACCAAGCGCTCGGCCGTCGACGCTGCCTCCAGCACACGGTCGACCTCTTCGGTGCCCAGATTCACCACGGCGGTCTTTGCCTGGTCAAAGATCCTGAGTTTGCTCTCAAAATAATCCTCAAACGTGGGGTGTTCGATCGGCGAGATGTGGTCGCGGCCGATGTTGAGGAAGCACGCCACGTCAAACGGCAGATTCTCGACGCGTTGGTACTTGAGCGCCTGGCTCGAAACCTCCATGACCATGGACTGGCGACCGGACGTGCGGCAGTTGGCGATATGGCGCCAGACCTCGGGGGCCTCGGGCGTGGTGTTGGTGCTCTCGTAGCACTCGATGCCATCGTCGGTACTCACCGAGCCGATCATGCCGCAGGACTCGCCCGCCGCCTTGATGATGGACTGGAGCATAAAAGCGGCCGTGGTCTTTCCCTTGGTGCCGGTGATGCCCACAATCTTGACGTCGTGGTCGGGACGGTCGTAGACCTCCGGCGGCAGCAGGGCCATGGCCGTGCGCACGCTGTCCACGACCAGCATCGCCGCGCCGTTCTCCTTCGCCAGCGGCTCCAGAGACTCGACCAGCGACTCCTCGCACACAAATGCGACGGCGCCCGCATCGAGCGCCATGCTCAAAAACGCGGGCTTAAAGGCAGCACCTTTGCAAAAGAACACGTCACCTGCCGAGACCGCGCGCGAATCAAACGAGCAGCCGGTCACAGCACGCTCGTCAACCTGCTCTGATGCGCGCAGCTCGCCGCACACATCGAGCAGCTTGGCAAGCGTATCGACCGTGGTTACGGTCGCGGAATCCGAATGGTGCATCTTTCACCTTTCTCAGCCATTTGGCAGGGACGGTTTTTATAGTAACTGAAACGCACCCACGCAAAAACGGCTCCCGGAGGAGCCGTTACGCGCAGGCGTTCGTAAGCCGAGGCTAGGCAGCCTGAACAGCGGGCTGGTCCTCGTCGATAAAGAAGCGCTTGTACCACACCAGGAACACGAGCGGCGTATAGATCTTGCGCTGGAAATCGCCCTTGCCCGCAAAGTGCAGATCGAGCAGGTGCATGAGCTCGTCGGTATCGAAGAACTCGCTTGCCCACGGCGCGGTGAAGTACTCCTTGACATAGTCGTACCACTTTTGCTCGCGCAGCCAGTAGACAATCGGCACCGGGAAGCCCACCTTGGGACGGGTGGCCCACTCATCGGGCAGCGACTTGTTGGCAGCGTGGCGGAGTACTTGTTTGTTGCCGTTCTCGTTGATGCGGTAGCGGTCGGGAATGTGCTCGGCGAACTCCATGACTTTGCGGTCCAGGAAGGGCACGCGCAGCTCCAGCGAGTGCGCCATGCACATCTTGTCGGCCTTGAGCAGAATGTCGCCCGGGAGCCACATGTTCATGTCCAGGTACTGCTTCTTGACCAGTTCGGGCTGACCCTTCACGCGTGCGTAGATGGGAGCGGCAAGCTCGAAGGCGCCGTCACCGGTGTTGTACTCGGGCTTGAGCACGCCGTCGACCTCGCGCTCCGGCCATACCAGAGCCTGTCCCAGGAACGACTTCTCGGGAATCTCGGCACCCTTGACCAGGAAGTTATGTCCCTTGAAGTACGGCATATGCAGCGCCAGGTTACCGAGCGCGCGACGGATGGGCAGCGGAACCATCTTTTTGTACTTACGCACCGGGACCGTATCCTCGTAGTAGGCGTAGCCGCCAAAGAGTTCGTCGGCGCCTTCGCCCGAAAGCACGACGGTAACGTCCTTGCGGGCCATCTCGGCCAAGAACCACAGCGGCACGGAAGACAGGTTGGACTGCGGCTCGTCCATGTGATACTGGATGTCCTCGAGCGCACCGAAGAACTCGTCGGCGGTAATCATCTTGCGAACGTTTTCGACGCCGAGCTTATCGGAAAGCTCCTTGGCGTAGTTGGTCTCGTTGAAGTTCTTGTAGTCAAAGCCCACCGAGAAGGTCTTGTCGGGCATGAGGCAAGCGGCGATGTAGCTGGAGTCGACGCCACCGGAGAGGAACGACGCGACCTTGACGTCGGCGATGCGATGGGCCTCGACGCTCTCGTGCACGACCTCGTCCAGCTCATCGACATACTCTTCGAACGGCTTCTCGACGGCAGAGTAATCGCAATCCCAGTAGCGCTCGATGTTCATCTTGCCGGTCGGGATATCGACGGTAAAGTAGTGCGCCGGCGGCAGCTTGTAGACACCCTCGAAGAAGGTCTCCTCAGTCGCCGAATACTGCAGCGTCATGTACGGACGTAGAGCCTTTTTGTTGACCGCCTTGTGGAAGTGCGGGTAGTCCAGGAAGCTCTTGATCTCGGAACCAAAGAGCACGCCCGGAGCGCCGTCGCCCGCATCGGCCATGGGATAGTAGTAGAGCGGCTTGATGCCAAAGATGTCGCGGGCGCCAAAAAGCTTGTTCTTCTTTTTGTCCCAGATGACGAAGGCGTACATACCGCGTAAGCGATCGAGGACGGCCTCGCCCCACTCCTCGTAGCCGTGCAGGAGGCTCTCGGTGTCGGCGCCGCAGTGGAACTTGTAGCCCTTGGCCTCGAGCTCGGAACGGAGTTCTTGGAAGTTGTAGATCTCACCGTTGAAGACAATGACGACGCTGCCGTCCTCGTTGGCCATGGGTTGAGCGCCGGCCTCGGTCAGGTCGAGGATCGACAGGCGGCGGAAGCCCAGGGCAACGCGGCCGTCGATAAACTGGCCGCCCATGTCGGGGCCACGATGGACGATGCGGTCCATCATCTTGGTGAGCACCTCGGATTGGTTATCCGTCCCACCGACAAAACCGACAAAACCGCACATATACTATCCCCTCTGCTGTTGCTGGGCATCAAATCGAATCAGTAGCTTTTGAGTATACCCGAGGGCGTAAAGAGGGGCGGAATGTTCAGGCAATCTCAACTGAATCAGCTCCGCTGGGTTGATTTCCGATCCCAGCCGAACACATTAGGCGGATAGCCCGTTCCCGCAGCT
>CAJLCM010000057.1:0-12737 GCA_905205145.1 uncultured Collinsella sp. | reverse complement strand
GCATCAAGTGGCCGCTCGCCGACTACGCGCTGCTCCCCAACATGGCTATCGTCGACGCCGACAACTGCATGACCGCCCCGCGCGGCCTGACCGCTGCCTCCGGCATCGACGTCATGACCCACGCCATCGAGTCCTACGTCTCCATCATGGCTTCCGACTACACCAAGGGCCTCTCCGAGCGCGCTGCTAAGCTCGTCTTCGAGAACCTGCCCTCCAGCTTCACGAACGGCGCCAAGGACCCGCATGCCCGCGAGGAGATGCACAACGCCTCCTGCATGGCCGGTATGGCCTTCGCCAACGCCTTCCTGGGCCTCAACCACTCCATGGCTCACAAGCTCGGCGCTTTCCATCACCTGCCCCACGGCCTCGCAAACGCCGTCATCCTGACCCGCGTCATGCGCTACAACGCCGCCGAGGCTCCCGTCAAGATGGGTACCTTCTCCCAGTATCCTTACCCCAACGCGCTGCACAACTACGCCGAGATGGCCAAGTACTGCGGCATCGAGGGCAAGGACGACAAGGAGGTCTTCGAGAACTTCATCACGAAGCTCGAGGAGCTCAAGGACTTCATCGGCGTCAAGAAGACCATCGCCGACTACGGTGTTGACGAGCAGTACTTCCTCGACACCCTCGACGAGATGACCGAGCAGGCATTCAACGACCAGTGCACCGGCGCTAACCCGCGCTATCCGCTCATGAGCGAGATCAAGGAGCTCTACCTGGACGCCTACTACGGCCGCGAGCCCCAGGACTACGCCGTCTGCTAGTTTTTAGCACGGTTATTTACGGCGGGGGTGCACGGGTGTATGCACGCCCCCGCCGTTGCTTCTATCGCATCGTTGAAAGGATGCAATCATGCTGCTCCCCGATTCCAAGACCGAGCTCGTCCGTCGCGGCAACAAGGTCGTTTACGACCTGGGCGACAAGATCGTCAAGGTCTTTAACGAGACCAAGCCCGTCTCCGACGTGTTCAACGAGGCTTTGAATCTTGCCCGCATCAATGAGTGCGGCATCCGCAGCCCCAAGGCTCTCGAGGTTTCCCAGCTCGAGAACGCCAACGGCTGGGCGCTCGTGACCGAGAAGGTTCCGGGCACCACCCTTGCCGAGAAGATGACTGCCGAGCCCCAGCGCTTTGGTGAGTACCTCGAGATGTTCGTCGACCTCCAGATCGAGATCCACGGCTACCCCTCCCCGCTGCTCAACCGTCAGCGCGACAAGTTCGCCCGCATGATCGACAGCCTTGATCAGCTCAATGCCACCACGCGCTACAACCTTCAGGAGCGTCTGGACGGCATGACCAAGGAGTTCAAGGTCTGCCACGGCGACTTCAACCCCTCTAACGTCATCGTCGGCGACGACGGCCAGCTCTATGTGTGCGACTGGGCACACGCCACCCAGGGCTCCCCTGCTGCCGACGTTGCCACCACCTACCTGCTCTTCGCCCTCAACAGCAAGGACCAGGCCGAGGCCTACCTGGAGCTCTACTGCGACCGCGCCGACATGCCCATGCAGGTCGTGCGTCAGTGGACGAGCATCGTCGCCGCTTCCGAGCTCGCTCGTAAGCGCAACGTGAACGATGAGTTCCTGAAGAACTGGATCGACGTCGTCGATTATCAGTAATATCTGAGCGATTTATTTCGCATCGGAGGCACAAGAAAACCCCGCAGCTCATATGGGCTGTGGGGTTTTCCTTTTAGATATCAAGGATGCCACAAGATAAAAGGACGGCCCCACATCTCCCCAATCTGGAGAAATGCGGGGCCGTCCCGTATATCGAACTACAAGCGAAATCGTCGATTAACGGCGAGCCGCCTTAACAAGCTCGGCAACCTTGGCGACGACCTCATCGATCGCCACGTCCTCGCGCTCGCCCGTGGCACGGTCCTTGAGCTCAACGGTGCCATTCTTAAGGCCGCGCTTGCCCAGAACGACCTGATACGGAAAGCCCATAAGGTCGTTGTCGGCAAACTTAAAGCCGGGACGCTCGTCGCGGTCATCGACGACAACCTCGATACCCTCGGCGCACAGGTCATCAACGATCTGCTCGCAGACGGTAGCGCACTCCTCCTTCTTGGGATCGAGCGGAATCACCGCGACCTCGTACGGGGCAACGGAGACCGGCCAGACGATACCGTGCTCGTCGTTGTGCTGCTCCACGACGGCAGCGAGCGAGCGGGACACACCAACGCCGTAGCAACCCATGATGAGCGGCTTCTCCTTGCCGTCCTCGTCCATAAAGGTGGCACCCATGGCCTCGGAATACTTGGTGCCCAGCTGGAAGACCTGAGAGACCTCGATGCCGCGGGCAGCGGAGAGCGGCTTGCCGCAGTGCGGGCAGGGGTCGCCGGCGACAACGGTGACCAGATCGGCCCACTCGTCGACGGTAAAGTCGCGCTCGGGGCAGGCACCGGTAAAGTGATAATCGACCTCGTTGGCACCGCAGGCCCACTGCTTGGACTCGCGCAGGCTCTCGTCGCAGACCAGACGAATGCCCTCGGGTAAGTTAACCGGCCCGATAAAGCCCTTATGCAGACCGTAGGTCTGAAGTTCCTCGTCGGTCATCATGCGATAGCCCTTGCCAAAGACATGCTCGGCCTTGCAGTCGTTGAGTTCATGATCGCCCGGAACGATGGCCACGACGGGCTTGCCCTCGGCATCGATGAGTGCCAGAGACTTACGGGTGCCGTTCTCGGGGAAGCCGAAGAACTTTGCAACGGCCTCGATGGTGCCCATGCCCGGAGTCTCGACCTTGGTAAGCGTACCGTCGCCGGGGCCCTCAGTCACGACGACCTTGGTGCTTGCAGCCTCGTCATCGGCAGCAAAGCCGCAGTCATCGCAATAGACGAGAGAAGCCTCACCGGCGTCGGCCAAAGCCATGTACTCGACGGAGGTATCGCCACCGATTTCACCGGAGTCGGCAACGACGGGCAGAGCCTTGATGTAGCAGCGCTCGCAGATGTTGGCGTAGGCCTGCTTCATCTTGTCGTACTCCTCCTGCAGGCTCTCCTGCGTGGCAGAGAAGCTGTAGGCGTCCTTCATGATGAACTCGCGACCGCGCATCAGGCCAAAGCGGGGACGAAACTCGTCACGGAACTTGTCCTGGATGTGGTAGAGGTTGACGGGAAGCTGCTTATAGGAGCGCAGTTCATTGCGCACCAGGGCGGTGACAGTCTCCTCGTGGGTGGGGCCCAGCACGAACTCACGGCCGTGACGGTCATCGAAGCGCACGAGCTCCTTGCCATAGGCATCGATACGGCCGGACTCACGCCACAACTCGGCATCGACCATGATAGGCATCATAAGCTCCTGGGCGCCGGCGGCGTCCATCTCGTCGCGCACGATGTTCTCAATCTTGCGGATCGAGCGCCAAGCAAGCGGCAGGTAGGAATACAGACCGGCGGCCTCCTTGCGGATCATGCCGGCACGGAGCAGCAGGCGGTGGCTGGCGAGCTCAGCGTCCGCCGGATCCTCTTTAAGCGTCGGCGCATAGAGCTTAGACATATACATTGCTCGGGTCATTTATTTCTCCTCAATAAGTTTGTCGACCTCTGCCATAAGCGCGTCGACAATATGGTCCTCAGCTACTTTACCAATGATCTGGCCATGCGAAAAGAGCAAGGCCTGACCACGTCCGCAAGCAACGCCCAGGTCGGCATCAGAAGCCTCACCGGGGCCATTAACGGCACATCCCATCACAGCGATAGAAAGCGGCGCGGAGTAGTTCTTAAGCCGCTCGGTGACCTCCTCGGCGATGGGAATGAGGTTAACCTGGCAGCGGGCGCACGTGGGGCACGAGACAATCTCGGGGCCACGGCGACGCAGGCCCAGCGACTGCAGAATACCCCAGGCAACCGGCGGCTCCTCAACCGGATCGGCCGTGAGAGAGACGCGCATGGTGTCACCGATACCCTCAGACAGCAGAATACCAAGGCCCACCGAGCTCTTAATGGTGCCCTGAAGCTTGGTACCCGCCTCGGTTACGCCCAAGTGAAGCGGAACGTGAGGAATCTCACTCGACAGGGCTCGATAGGTATCGAGCGTCGTTTGCACGCTATGGGCCTTGGCCGAAAGCACAATGTTCGTAAAGCCGCGGTCCTCAAAGTGCTTGACGAAGCGCTCGCTCGACATCACGAGCTTTTCGGGCTGCGTGAGGTCTTCGCGCTCGGCGATATCCTGCTCAAGCGAGCCCGCATTCACGCCAATGCGAATCGCGCACCCAGCGGCGCCCGCGGCATCGATCACGGCATCGACCTTAGCCCAATCGCCAATGTTGCCGGGATTGATGCGCAGCTTGGCGGCACCGGCCTCAACGGCACCAATGGCGAGCTTATGGTTAAAGTGGATATCGGCAACGATTGGCACCGGAGACTCGGCACAGATGGTGCGGAAACCCTCAAGCGCGGCCTCAGTGGGCACGCTCACACGCACGATATCGCAGCCAGCCTGCGCCAACGCGCACACTTGCGCAAGTGTTGCCTGGGCATCAGCGGTATCGGTGCAGGTCATGGATTGGACCACCACCGGCGCGCCGCCACCGATCTGCACACCGCCCACATGCACGGGGCGCGTCAACTCGCGAGGCAAAGGATGGGATAAAGACAATCCAAACACTCCCCTACAGAATAAATCGAAGGATGTCGGAACGAAGCATATAGACAAACAGCAGCGCAAAGAGCGCGATGCCCACATAGCTCACAATCGTCTGGACCTTGAGCGGAAGCTCGCGGCCCGCAATCTTTTGAATGATCTCGATGACCAGCTTGCCGCCATCGAGTGGTGGGATGGGCAGCAGGTTCATAAAGCCAAGCGAGAACGAAATGAGGGCGGCAAACGAAAGGAACGTGGCAGGGCCGGCAGCAGCAGCCTGTGAGGACATAACGCTAATACCCACGATCGAAGAAGACTGATCAAGAATCTCCATCGTATGCTGCGGCTGGAGCAGGCGCATCACGCCCTCCGCTGTCTGCACGACATAGGAGAACGACAGTCGAGCCGACGTGATGGGGTCTAAACGGACCACCTGCGTAGAGGCATACACACCTAGGCGCTCGTCCTCTTTGAGCGCAACCGTGGTCGAATGCTGCTTGCCGTCACGCTCGTACTCGATGGCGATATCGTCCTTACCGGCAGCCTTGCCGATGGCATCGTAAACGTCCATCCAGGTAGAGCACGAAACTCCGTCGACCGAAAGGATCGCATCGCCGCCCTCGATTCCCGCGGCGGCGGCAATCGAGCCTTCGTCAACCTGACCGATCACGTTAGTATCCATCGGCACGGTGACACCCGCAATGGAATAAATGCTCATAAGGAGCAAAAAGCCCGTCAAAATATTGACGAGAATGCCCGCGAGCAGCATAAAGGTGCGCTTGAGAAAGCCCTGGCCAAGATAAGTGTGCGAGCGCTCTTGCGCAAGGAACTCGGCTTCGCCGCACGGCAGCTCCCACACATCGCCAGCGGCAGTCGCATGCTCTCGATCGAACCGGCGGCCGTCAAAGGTGGTGTAGCCCGCCGCGTCTCGCGGCAGCGTCTGATACTTGGTGGGATAGTAGCTCGGCGAGGGCTGCTCCCCTTCCTCATACCAGGGCGCGATGGAGCCCCAACCCAAGAGCAAGGCACATGTCTCGAGCACATCCTCCTCGGACAGTTCGAGCTCGACGGCAAGGTCGGCCACGGTCACGCGACCATGACGATAGATAGCCGCGAGCACGCGATCGGCGCACGAGACATCGGTCGGATCCATACCGCAGATGGCAGCGTAGCCACCCAGCAGCAGCGGGGTCACGCCAAACTTAGTTCCAATGCGACGCGACGTGTAATGGATGTCAAAGCGGCACGGCAGGCCCAAAAAGAACTCGGTCACACGGACGCCGCAGGCACGCGCCGCCAAAAAGTGGCCGCCCTCGTGCAAAAACACGAGGACGGAAAGCATCAGCAGGCCCCAAAAGACCGATGAGAGAACGCTCAGAACAGTATCCATAAAACGAAAAAGCAATCCTTATGGGTTAGGAACGGGTTGCGGCGAGTACCTGCGCAGCCTTTTCACGCGCCCACGCATCGATGTCACGAAGCTGCTCAAACGAATCGACCGCCTGCATATCGTGGGCATCCATGCAGGATTCCACAATGCGATCGATATCGGTAAAGCTGCAGCCATCGTGCAGGAAGGCATCGACGGCGACCTCGTTGGCGGCATTGAGCACGCACGGCATGGTGCCACCCGTCTTGCCGGCACGCTCGGCCAGTGCAAGACAGCGGAAGGTATCCAGGTCGGCAGCATCAAACGTGAGCTGCCCCAGCTCGCGGAAATCGATACGAGGCGCCGGGGTATCCCAACGCTCGGGATACGAGAACGCGAACTGGATGGGAATACGCATGTCGGAAGCACCGAGATGCGCCATCACAGAGCCGTCGGCGAACTCGACCATAGAGTGAATCTTGGACTGGCGCTGCACGACCACGTTAATGAAATCGAGGTCACAGTTAAACAGATGCATGGCTTCAATGCGCTCCAGGCCCTTGTTCATGAGGGTGGCGGAGTCGATGGTGATCTTGGCACCCATGGCCCACGTGGGATGTGCGAGGGCATCGGCACGCGTCACGCGATCGAGCTCGTCGCGCGTGCGACCAAAGAACGGACCGCCCGAGCAGGTGAGCCAAATACAATGAGCCTCGCGCGGGTTCTCCCCCAGATAGCACTGGTAGATGGCGGAGTGCTCAGAGTCGACTGGAATAAGCTGGCCCGGTTGCGCCAACGGCATAAGCAAGTCGCCACCGACGACGAGGGACTCCTTGTTGGCAAGGGCAAGGCGCTTATTTGAGGTCAAGGCCGCATGGCTCGCCTCCAGACCGGCGGCGCCCACAATAGCGACGAGCACGCAGTCGACATCGTCGCGACGTGCGAGCTCGCAAACCGCCTGCGCGCCAACGCCGAGCTTCGTTCCCTCGGGCAACTCCTGTAGCACGGCGTCATCGCCATGAGCGACATCGGCCACGGCAACCGCCGGAACCGAGAACTCGCGGGCAGCGGCAACGAGCTCGGAGGTACTGGAGTTAACGGACAGCGCCGTGACCTGCAAGCGATCGACATGCTGACGGCACACATCGAGCGCCTGGGTGCCGATAGAGCCCGTACAGCCCAGGATGGCAACACGGAGACGTCCATCGGGGCCATACGTCGTCTGGAAGGACATTACAGCACGCCTCCGATCATCAGCATCAGCTGCGCGGTGATGCAGCCGAAGATAAGCGAATCGCTACGATCGAGCATACCGCCGTGGCCCGGGATAAGGTTGCCGGAATCCTTGACGCCCACACCGCGCTTGATGCGCGACTCGATAAGGTCGCCGATAACGCCCAGAATGGACACGACAACGCCGCACAGCAGCGCATAGGGCAGGCTGAGCTTGTAGAAGTGCGTCACCCACAGGATGAGCCAAATCAAAACCGAACCCAGGATGCCGCCGACAAACCCCTCCCAGCTCTTTTTAGGAGAGATCTTGGGAACCATCTTGTGCTTGCCGATACGGCTGCCCACGATGTAGGCAAACGAATCGGAGACCCAAAGGGACGCGCAAACGCCCACTGAAAGCAGGGCGCCGGCAAAACCGGGCACGGCATCGCGCAGCAGCACGATAGCCGACAGCATAAAGCCAGTGTAGATGGGACCCATGAGCGTCACGGCCACATCAGAGATGCGGGTACGCGGCGACCAGACATACCAAATGCCCACAGCGAGCATCAGGGCAAAAAGCAGGGCATTCAGCAACATCGAATCGCCCAACGCCGACAGCGGAAAGAGTACGGCGGCAGCGATACCCATGCGCTCGTTAGCCATCTTGCCATCGAGCCTCGTCATACGGAAAAACTCATAGCAGCACAGACCGCTCATGACAGAAACAAAGATGGCCGTGGGCACGATACCCAAAACCAGGCACAGGATAAAGACAACGGCGTAAACGATACCGGCGGCGGCACGGGTAATAAAGCCCGCAAGCCACGAACCGGTGCCATTCTTCGCTGCGGGCGCTCCCGCAGCGACAGCCTTGCGCTCAGATGTCTTGGGAGCAGTTGCCTTGGGACGATCGGACACGATTAAGCCTCCTCGGTCTTGCTCAGACCACCAAACCTACGGTCACGGCCCTGATAGGCCAAAATGGCGTCGACAAGGCCCCAACGATCAAAGTCGGGCCAATAGGTATCGGTGACGTAGAATTCGGAATAAGCCACCTGCCACAGCAGATAGTTCGAAAGGCGCAGCTCACCAGAAGTGCGAATCACAAGCTCAGGATCGGGAAGGCCGGCGGTATAGAGGTGGGAAGCCACCATGTCGTCATCAATTGCGGCAGGATCGATCTTACCGGCGGCAGCGTCGAGTGCGATCTGACGGACAGCGCGGGTAATCTCGGCACGCGCGCCGTAGTTGACGGCAAGCGCCAGCGTCATGCCGGTGTGATTGGCGCACTCGGCAAGACCGCGTTCAAAAACGTCGCGGGTCTTCTTGGGCAGCGCGGAAATGTCACCCAAAAAGACAACGCGCACGTTTTCGCGCTTCAGAAGCGGCAGCTCGTCGATGAACGTCTTGGCAAACAGGTGCATCAGAACGTTGACTTCGTGCTGAGGGCGATTCCAGTTTTCGGTAGAAAACGCATAGGCCGAAAGCACGTCAACGCCCAGACGCACGCAGGCGGTAATAATCTCGCGAAGGGAGACGATACCCGCCTTGTGGCCCTCGGTGCGTGCAAGACCGCGCGACGTGGCCCAACGACCGTTGCCGTCCATGATGCACGAGATATGGTGCGGAATGTTATTGAGGTCAAGGTCGGAAAAACCGACGCCCGCAGGGGCGTCGGCAAAGTACTCGACCAGTTTATGCTCGTCGTATTGCACCTTAGATCTCCATGACCTCGGCTTCTTTTTCCTTCAGAAGCTCCTCGACCTTGGCGACATACTCATCGGTGTGCTTCTGGACCTTGGCCTGCTCGCGACGAACATCGTCCTCGGTTAGCTCCTCATCGCGCTCAAGCTTGTTGTTGAAGTCGCGACGGATGTTACGGATAGACACCTTGGCCTGCTCGGCGTACTCGCGACACTCCTTGACGAGCTCGCGACGGCGCTCCTCGGTGGGAGCCGGGAACGGCAGACGAACGACGGTGCCATCGGAGTTGGGGGTAATACCCAGATCTGAAGCACCGATGGCCTTGACGATAGCATTGATGAGCGCCTTGTCCCACGGCTCGATGAGCAGCATGTGGGCCTCGGGGGTCTTTACGGCGGCAACCTGCGTGACCGGCGTGGGAACACCGTAATAATCGACGGTGATGTCGGACAGAATGTTGGCATTGGCGCGGCCGGTACGAACCTTGGAGAAGTTATGCTTGAGGGACTCGAGCGACTTGTCCATATGGGCGGTGATGTTCTCTGCCATGCTTAATCCTCCTGATAGACGAGCGTGCCGACGGGCTCACCCGCGAGCGCGCGCTTGACGGTGTCCTCGCCATCGATGTTGAGGACCAAAATCGGCATACGGTTGTCCTGGCACAGTGCCGTAGCCGTGGAATCCATAACCTGCAGACCGCGGACGAGCACCTCGTGATAGGTAATCTTGTCAAAACGGACGGCGTCGGCGCACTTGACGGGATCCTTGTCGTAGATGCCGTCAACCTTGGTGGCTTTAATCAGAATCTCGGCGCCGATCTCGCACGCACGAAGAGCCGCGGCGGTGTCGGTCGTAAAGTACGGATTGCCCGAACCGGCGGCAAAGATAACGACGTTGCCCTTGGAAAGGTGGTTGATGGCGCGACGGCGAATATAGGGCTCGCAGATCTCGTTCATCTGGATAGCGCTCATAACGCGGCAGGGAACATCGTTGTGCTCGAAGGCATCCTGCAGGGCGAGCGCGTTCATAACGGTTGCCAGCATGCCCATGTAGTCGGCCTGAGCACGCTCCATGCCACCGGCAGCACCGGCCATGCCGCGGAAAATATTGCCGCCGCCGACAACGACGCCGACCTCATGACCAACGGCGAGCAGCTCCTTGACCTGCTTGGCAAGATGGTCGGTAACCTTGGGGTCGATGCCATATTGGCCGTCGCCCATCAGTGCTTCGCCGGAAAGCTTAAGAAGCACGCGTTTATATCGGATGTCGGACAAAGCGATCCTCCTTTAGATTGAACTCTCAACATTCTATCAAAGGCTCTAAGAAGAGCCATGAAAAAGCAGGCTGTGAGTAAAACCCACAGCCTGCTCATTACCAGCTACAAGAGCTTATTTACTCGCCACGGACCAGACGGTCAAAGGCAACGAGGGTAATAGTGTCGCCGAGCTCCTTGGAGACCTGCTCAGCGTACTTCTTGATGGTGAGGGAGCTGTCCTTGATGAACTCCTGCTCGGTGAGCACGGACTGCTTGTAGAACTTCTCCAGACGGCCGACAGCCATCTTCTCCTGAATGGCCTCGGGCTTGCCGGACTCGGCAGCCTGAGCCATGTAGATCTGCTTCTCGTGCTCGACGGTCTCGGCCGGAACCTGATCGCGGGTAGCGCAGATCGGGGCGACGGCGGCAACCTGAAGGGCAACGTCGTGAGCGAAGGTCTTGAAGGACTCAGCCTGAGCGGTCTCGGCCTTCTCAAAGGCGAACTCGACGAGGACGCCGATCTTACCACCCATGTGGATGTAAGAAGCGAGCGCGCCGTTCTCAGCCTTGCGGGCAGCGAAGCGGGAGATCTTCATGTTCTCACCCATGATGTGAATCATCTCGGTGAGCTCGGAGGAAACGGTCTCCTCGCCCATCGGCTTCTCGAGCAGAGCGTCGACGTCAGCAGGCTCGGTGGTAGCGACAACCTCAGCGACCTTGGAAGCAAAGCCGGTGAACTTGGCGTTGGAGCCGACGAAGTCGGTCTCGCAGGAGAGCTCGAGCAGAGCGCCGGTCTTGCCATCCTCGGAGACGAACGCGGCGACAGCGCCCTCGTTGGTCTCACGGCCAGCCTTCTTGGCAGCCTTGGCAAGGCCGTTCTTACGCAGAACGTCGACAGCGGCGTCCATGTCGCCGTCAGCCTCGACGAGAGCCTTCTTGCACTCCATCATCGGGGAGTCGGTCATCTCGCGGAGCTGCTTGACCATAGCGGCGGTAATCTGGGCCATTGTGGTTCCTTTCAAAGAGATGAAAAAGAATTAACTAAGACTGATTTACTCGGCCTTGGGCTCAGCGGCCATCTCGGCCTCGGAGACCTGCTCCTTGCCGGAGCCAGCGAGGCAGGCGTCAGCCATGAGCTCGCACATAAGGGTGACAGCGGAGATAGCGTCATCGTTGCAGGGGATGCCGTACTCGACCTCGTCGGGATCGGAGTTGGTGTCGATCAGAGCGACGACGGGGATGTTCAGGCGCTGGGCCTCCTTGATGGCGTTCTCCTCGCGCTTGGTGTCAATGACGAAGAGAGCCTGGGGCAGACCCTTCATATCGCGGGCGCCACCGAGGTTGGTCTGGAGCTTGGTGAGCTCCTTACCGAGCACAGCCTGCTCCTTCTTGGGGAGCACTGCCATGCGGCCGTCCTCGACCATGGCCTCGAGCTCCTCCATGCGGTTGATGCGGGAGCGGATGGTGACGAAGTTGGTCAGCATACCGCCGAGCCAACGCTGGTTGATGTAAGGCATGTTGGCGCGCTCAGCAGCGTTCTTGACGGCCTCCTGAGCCTGCTTCTTGGTGCCGACGAACAGCACGTTGCCACCCTTGGCGACGTTCTTGACGAAGGTGTAGGCCTGGTCGGCGTCGAGGATGGTCTGCTTGAGGTCGAGGATGTAGATGCCGTTGCGCTCACCGAAGATGAACGGCTTCATCTTGGGGTTCCAGCGACGGGTCTGGTGACCGAAGTGGCAGCCGGCCTCGAGCAGGGTGCGGATATTAATCTTGGTAGCCATGTTAAACCTCCTGTGGTTTGCCTCCGCGCGGGGTCATCCTCCAAAACCAACCCGGACATGTGCTACCAAAGCCCGGGCACCACGGTATGAAGTAGCCGCGCGTGCGTGATAAAAACCTGTTGCCGTGAAGCAACCCGATGAATGATAGCAGGAATGCACCTTCCTGCCAACCCGCAATCAAAACCACACACCTGAGTGCGGCGCGGGACGTCCCAGCCACTATTCGCCGCGGGGATGGGCTTGAGCCACAGCCCGCTTAAGCCGATCGGGTGTGAGATGCGTGTAGATCTGCGTCGTGGACAGGCTCGCATGGCCCAGCAGCTCTTGAACCGAGCGCAGGTCCGCACCGCCCTCGAGCAAGTCGGTCGCAAAGGTATGGCGCATCGCATGCGGGGCGATGTCGGCCGGAATGCCGGCGAGCGCCGCCAGCGTATGGAACCGCCGCCTGAGCATGGCGGCGCTCATGCGATTGCCGCGCGCCGATATAAGCAGCGGATGAGGCCCGGTAGCGGGGTCACGGCGCTTTGCCTGAGCGAGCAACTCCGGCCTCCCCTCCTCAATATAGAGACGCGTCGCCTCGAGCGCACGACGATACAGAGGGACGATACGTTCCTTGCTCCCCTTGCCCCAAAGGCGCAGCGTGCGTTCGGACCAAGCGATGGACTCCACATTGAGTGCAGCGAGCTCAGAGATACGAGCACCCGAGGCATAGAGCAGCTCGAGCATCGCCGCATCGCGCAGTCCCGCGGGCGTCGAGGTATCAGGCGTCTTGAGCAGCGCCTCGACCTGATGGGTCGTAAGGACGCCCGGCAGGTCACGCGGCAGC
>CAJLCM010000056.1:0-13563 GCA_905205145.1 uncultured Collinsella sp. | reverse complement strand
CCGCACAACGGCTGCCGCCCCAAGAAGCGTCGCCGCGTGTAACTGAAAGGATCGTATCAATATGGCAATCGACAGGACTCCTGTTCTTAAGCGCTGCCGTCAGCTCGGGATCGATCCCGCTGAGCTCGGTTACAGCAGCAAGAAGGAATCTATCCGTCAGCCCAAGCGCCGTCGCAAGGAATCTGAGTACGGCATGCAGCTGCGCGAGAAGCAGAAGGTCAAGTTCATCTATGGCGTTCTGGAGAAGCAGTTCCACGGCTACTTCAACAAGGCCCGCAAGATGAACGGCGTCACCGGTGAGAACCTCATGATCATCCTTGAGTCTCGCCTCGACAACGTCGTCTTCCGTCTTGGCTTCGCCCGCACCCGCAAAGAGGCTCGTCAGTCCGTCCGTCACGGTCACTTCACCGTGAACGGCAAGCGCGTGGACATCCCGTCCTACCGCGTCAAGGCCGGCGACGTCGTCGCTGTCGGCGAGAAGTTCCGTGACCTCCTCCCCATCAAGGAGGCCCTGATTTCCTCCGAGCGCTTTGAGGTCCCTGGCTGGCTCGAGGTCGATATCGAGAAGCTGTCTGGTAACGTGCTCGCTCTGCCGACGCGTGAGCAGATCAGCGGTGATATCAACGAGCAGCTCATCGTCGAGCTCTACTCTAAGTAGTCCATCCGGGCTGCTGAGGCTGGAGGTAATACATGTCAGAATTCATTAGGCCTCAGGTTCAGGTCGAAGAGATCAACGAGACGTCTGCTCGTGTCTCCGTCGAGCCGCTCGAGCGTGGCTACGGCGATACTCTGGGTAACTCCCTTCGTCGCGTTCTTCTGTCCTCGCTCGAGGGTGCCGCCGTCGAGGCTATTCAGATCGATGGTGCGCAGCACGAGTTCATGACCATCCCTAACATGGTCGAGGATGTCACCGACATCGTCCTGAATGTCAAGGGTCTTGTCTTCAGGGCTCTCGGCACGACCGACGAGGCGACCGCCACCATTTCGGTTGACGGCCCCTGCGAGGTCACCGGTGCGGACTTCTTTATTCCGTCCGAGTTTGAGCTGGTCAACCCCGAGCAGCACATCGCTACGCTCACCGAGGGTGGCCATCTCACCATGAGCATGCGCATCGGCTATGGCCGCGGCTATGTTTCTGGCGAGGCCAACAAGCGCGACAACGATCCCATCGGTGTGATCCACGTCGACTCGCTGTACTCGCCGGTTTCCCGTTGCGCCAAGCTCGTTGAGGCTTGCCGTGTCGGTCAGCACACCGACTACGACCGCCTTGTCCTCGAGATCGAGACCAACGGCTCCATCGCCCCGCGCGACGCCGTGGTCCAGGCTGCCAATATCATCAACCAGCATATGGCCGCCTTTATGAACCTTGCCGAGACCCCCGAGGTCGAGGAGGAGGCTTCGATCTTCGCTCCCGAGGTCACCAACGACAACGCCGAGCTGGACAAGCAGATCGAGGATCTGGACCTTTCCGTCCGTTCCTACAACTGCCTTAAGCGCGCCAGCATTCACTCGGTCCGTCAGCTCGTTGAGTTCTCGGAGAACGATCTGCTCAACATCCGTAACTTCGGTGTTAAGTCGATCGAGGAAGTGAAGGACAAGCTTGAGTCCATGGGCCTGAGCCTGAAGGCTTAATGCTTCGCATATTTGAGGAGAAACTAGACCATGCGTCATAACGTTAAGAAGGGCCTGAAGCTCGGCACCGATGCGAGCCACACCAAGGCCATGAAGAAGAGCCTTGCTAAGGCCCTCTTCGAGAACGACCGCATCAAGACCACCGAGACCCGCGCTAAGGCGCTGCGTTCGGTCGTCGATCCGATCATCACCTGGGCCAAGAAGGGCGACCTGCACTCTCGTCGTCTGGCTATCGCCAAGCTCGGCGATAAGCAGCTCGTTGCCGAGATCTTCGACAAGGCTGCTCAGGGCATGTGGCAGGACCGCAACGGCGGTTACACCCGCATCATGAAGCTCGGTAACCGCAAGGGCGACAACGCTCCCATCGTTATCATGGAGCTCGTCACCGAGCCTTGCACGCCTAAGGCCAAGAAGGCTGCTCCGGCCCCCAAGAAGGCCGCTGCTCCCAAGAAGGTCGAGGCTGCCGAGGAGGCTCCTGCTGAGGAGACCGCTGAGTAGACAATCCGTCTGCATAGGCTATATTCGAGGGGTACGTTCGCGTACCCCTCTTTTTTTGTCGAAATGCCATTGCCTGTTTGTTGGGAGCGTCCATGACCGCGCCGTCTGATTTCAATTCGATTCCCGAGCTCGATGCCACGCTCGTTTTCCGCGTGGCCTACGATGGCTCGTCCTACAGCGGCTTTGCCGAGCAGCCCGGTCAGACGACGGTTGCGGGCGAGCTGCGCCGCGCTATCGAGACGCTCCTGCGCCGTCCGATTGTCCTGACGTGCGCGGGGCGTACCGATGCCGGCGTACATGCCGTGGCTCAGTACATCAGCGTGCCCGTAACGGACGCTGAGCTCGCTTGTACGCGCCGTAGGTGGCTGCGGGCTATGGATGCCCTGCTACCCAAAGATATCGCCATAAACGAGGTCTACAAGGCCCGTAAAGGCTTTTCTGCACGCTTTGATGCGCGTTCGCGTACATATACGTACCGTATTGCCGATCGCGACGCGCGTCCCGTGCTCTCACGGGGTGCCGTGTGGTGGCATCGCTATCCCTTGGACGTCGAGGCCATGTCTGCGGCCTGTCCCGCGCTTTTGGGTGAGCAGGACTTTAAGAGCTTTTGCAAGGTCGCCTCTGCCGTGGGCAAGCCTACGCACCGCTGCGTGATGCGGGCCGAGTTTGGCCATGAGGTTGCGTTTGGCGAGGACATCCTGACGTTTACCATCGAGGGCAATGCGTTTCTGCATTCGATGGTCCGTACGATCGTTGGCACGCTTGTCGAGATTGGCATGCATCGCCGTAAACCCGAGTGGATGCGCGAGGTCATCGATGCTTGCGATCGTACCGCTGCGGGCCCCACGGCTCCTGCCTGCGGCCTTACGTTTATGGGCGTGGATTACGATCCCGCCGAGCTTGTCGTGCTCGACTAGGGGAGGGCTTGACGCGCCGTTCGTCGGCATCTGTCATCTGTGGGCTGCGCGTGTGCAACATCTGTTCTTGGCGTGCAGTGCAACCGGTGTCTCATTGCTTTTATTTATGGGGTGTACCATGAACCACGGTTTGATTCATTGCTGTCGAGAGGACGGATAACTTGGTTCGACGTGGCTCGCATCCGCGACTTTCGGTGATCCTTGTGGTAGAAGGTTCGCCCAGCTATGCGATGCGTGCGCTCGAGAGTATCCAGAACCAAGACCTCTACGATTTGCAGATTGTCGTTGTCTGCCGCGATGCTGCGCCCGGTGTGCGCCATTCGCTTCAGGTTGCTGCCGACAGGGACATCCATATTGATTTGATTGACGTCGAGGACGCGAAGCGCGGCGCTTGTCTTCGTGCCGGTTTTGCTGCCTCGCGCGGCTCTCAAATCATCGCCATGAACGCCGATGAGTGGTTTGCTCCGCAGTCTCTTTCCAAGATGGTCGATATCGCGTGCGATACTGCGGCAGACATAGTGCTCCCCACGGTGTCGCTCGACCGCTATGATGCACATCGAGAGCGCCATTCGCGCGTCTTGGATGCTGCTCATATTTCCATTGATAGCAAATCTTCGATGGTGACCGGGCTGTCCCAGTTGATTTTAGGCGGCCTAGTCGTTCAGACCTCTGGCGTGATGTATAGCCGTCCGCTGTTTGAGGCATGCCTTTTGTACGACAAGGCGTTTCGCACAGTTGGGTTTATGGCGTGCTCGCTCTCGCGGGCGCAGCGCGTCTCCGGATGCGGCGACGCTTGTTTCCACGCGGCGGCACCTAAGCTTACAGATGCCTTTGATCCCACCATGTATGCCAAGGTATCCGATGACACCCGGGCGCTCGACGAGCTTACGGACTCACTCTCGGAAGCAGATAGCGGTGGTCGGCTCAAGCTGGCAACCCAAAAGTTCTACTTTGCCGGACTGGTCGCCTGCATCGAGAATTTGTGTCTGAGCCCGCATGGGGTGTCGTCAATCGAGCGTTCCGCCCGTATGCGTGATATGCTCGAGGCGCCTCGAACCCGTCAGATGGTCGCCGCGCTCAAGGATAACCATCGGGGGCTCGGTCTGTTGTTTGGGCCGATCGCCAGCGCCAAGCCCGCGCGCTGCGTGATGTGTACGCATCTGGCAGCTTTTCTTAACCGGACGGGCGCAAAAACCGCCTAAACGGCTCATCTCGAAACAAATTTGCATAGAATTGTTTCGAAATGCGTTCTTATACACAAAAGCCTTCAAATAGCGTTAAACTATTCAATCACTGATTGATTGTCTCCGCCATCTTTTGGAGAGAGGGTTTGTATGGCTAAAAAACGCAATGGGCGCCAGGATGCCATTAGAGATATTGTGCGCAATAAGGACGTCCGCACGCAGCGCGTGCTGGTCGATGAGCTCCGCGCTATGGGCTTTGATTGCACGCAGGCGACTGTCTCTCGCGATATTGCCGATATGGGGCTGCGTAAGCTCCCTGAGGGCATCTATGTTCTGGCAGAGGACCTGCACCTGCAGCGTATGGTTTCCGAGCTCGTAACGGGCGTTCTGCGCACCGATAATCTGGTTATGATCAAGGCTCAGCCTGGCACGGCTTCCGGCATCGCCGCCGCCGTTGATGCGGCAGAGCTGCCCGATGTGCTTGGCTCGCTTGCCGGCAACGATACGATTTTGGTTATTGCCCAGACGGCCGAGGACGGCGAGCGTCTTGAGGCGCTGATCAATAAGCTGAGCAATTCTCGCAAGTAGGCGTGCGGGTCGTGCGCTCGGCACTGTGTGCGTGACATAGTGGCTTGTAAGGGGTATCGACGTTGGTCGGTACCCCCTTTTTTTGTTTGCCGGTATAAAGACCGCCCACCAGGTCGCTTTAAACTAAAAAGGCCCCCGAGCAGTTTAATAAGCTGCTCGGGGGCCTTGTTGCTTATGGCCGGATGATTTCTAGCCGACCGTATCGTCAGGCGTGGGCGAGGGGTCGGGAGTGGGCGTAGGCGTAGGCGTAGGCGTAGGCGTAGGCGTGCCGCCATCGCCGCCGGTCGAACCACCAGTTGAGCCGCCCGTCGAGCCACCGGTCGTACCGGTGCCGCCGGTGGTGTCGCCACCCGTGGTCTCGGTGGTCGTGGTCGTCGTGGTAGTCGTTGTGGTAGTTTCCTCTTCGTCCTCGTTCTCGTCCTTGTCGTCGTTCTCCGTCTTCTTGGCGTTGTTGGTGCCGTAGAACTTCCAGACGCTGTTGTTCTTGTAGGTGGGCGCCGTTCCGGTCGCAAACTCCTCGCGCTCGGTACCGGTCAGAACGGTGTTCATAAACCGCTTAAAGACAGGCAGGTTGGTGCTGTCGCCCAGCAGGTCCGTGCCGTATTTTTGGATGGGGATCTCACCTGCGGAATAGCCGGTCCACAGGGCGCACGCCAGCTGCGGGGTATAGCCGCAGAACCACAGGTTGGTGGTGTTGTCGGTGGTGCCCGTTTTGCCGGCATAGGGCTGGTTGACGCTCAAGGCGCCGGCAGCACCCGTACCGCTGCCCTGCATGACGCCGGACAGAACATCGGTGACCGCGGCGGCCTCGCCCTCGGTAAGCACCTGTGAGGGATTGTCCGTGTGCTGGTACAGCACCGAACCGGTACGAGAGTCAATCTCGGTGATGGCGATCGGCTGGCGATAGTAGCCGCCGTTGGCAAACGTCGCGTAGGCGGCGGCCATCTCGAGCGGCGAGATCGAGCCGGTGCCGAGCGTCATGACGGGAACGTCCTCGATGTTGTCCTTGGCGGGATCGATGCCGAGCTTTTTGACGAGCGAGATGATCTTGCTGTTGCCGACGGCTTCCGCCACCTGGATGTAGCCGGTGTTGGAGGAGTATGCCGTCGCCTGCTTAAGCGTGATGTTGCCATAGCTATGCTTGGCGTAGTTTTGGACCTCGGTCGTGGTGCCCTTGGCCTTGAGCGGCGAGTTGCAGTTGAGGGTGACGTTGGGGTTCATGCCGTTTTGGATGGCAGTTGCCAGCGTAAAGGCCTTAAAGGTGGAGCCGACGGGACGCTTGGCCGTGGCATGGTTTACGTGGTTCTCGTCGGCGTTGTAGTCATAGCCGCCCACCATGCACTTGATGTAGCCGGTCTTGGGGTCGACGACGACCATGCCCATGTCCAGGCCGTCGAGCGAGAGCGTGTCGAGCTGCTCGCGGACGGCATTCTCTGCCACCTGCTGCATCGTGGGGTCGATGGTGGTCTTGACGGTCAAGCCGCCCTTAAAGAGCACGTCGGTCGAGAACTCCTGCTCCAGCAGCTGCTTAACATAGGCGACAAAGTAGGGCTGCGAGTATACGTCGACGCCGCTGCCCGAGATTTCGGTCACGTTGAGGGTGATGGGCTCGGCCTGTGCGGCATCGTGCTCCTCTTGCGTAATGTGGCCCAGGCGCAGCATGTTGTCGAGGACCTTGTTGCGACGGGACAGCGCCAGGTCGGGGTTGACCGTGGGGTCGTACTGCGAGGGCGAGTTGGGAAGGCCGATCAACAGCGCGGCCTCGCTCAGGGTGAGGTCTGCGGCGCTCTTGGACAGGTAGGTCTCGGCGGCGGCCTCAATACCGTAGGCGCCGTGACCGTAATAGATGGTGTTGAGGTACATCATGAGGATCTCGTCTTTGGAGTACATATCCTCCATCTTGACGGCGATGTAGGCCTCGCGCACTTTACGCTCGATGGTCGAGTCGAACTGCTCCTCCTGCAGGATGGTGTTGCGCACCAGCTGCTGGGTGATAGTCGAGGCGCCTTCGTGTCCGCCGCCGAGGGTTGCCACCGCAGCACGCGCGATACCCCACAGGTCGATACCGCCGTGCTCGTAGAAGCGCTCGTCCTCGACGTCAACGGTGCCCTGCAGCACGTAGGGGGAGACCTCGTCCTTGGTGATGGACTTGCGGTTTTGCGTGTAGAAGCTCGCGATCTTGTTGCCGTTGCAGTCGACGATCTCGGTGGGCTCGCTCACCAGATACGCGTTGGCGTCGGTGTAGTCGGGCAGATCGGACAGCCAGCGGTTGACGTTGCCGACCATGCCGATGCCAAATGCCACGCCCGCAATCAGCAGAAAGCCCAAAAACGAGAGCAGGATTATGGGCAGGGCACGCGTCTTTGAACGGCTGCGTCCCTGTCGTTGGCGAGGACCCATATATTGACCTCCAGGTATGTCGTGCCGGACGGTGGATGTGCCGTCGGGGCAGGATGGACATAAGTTATTACACGATAAACCAAACGGGGCGCGCGATGCCTCGTGTATGCTGGAAGACGGCATTTTTCAGAGTGAATGCATACCTTGGTAAGGAGTTTGTCGATGGCGATTCGGACGATGGGGCCGAGCGGACAATACGAGACTGGATTGGATGCTGCTGGTGCGGCGCTGCCCGAGTTGCTGGCGCCGGCGGGCGGGCTCGACCAGATGCTTGCGGCCATCGCCGCGGGTGCCGATGCCATCTATGCGGGGTTGGGCGGCTTTAACGCCCGTGTGAGCGCCCATGGCTTTACGGATAACGAGTTTGCGCGCGGCTGCGCCGTGGCGCATGCCCATGGCGTGCGTGTGTACGTAACGCTCAACGTGTTCGTGTTTGACGATGAGTTGTCCGACGCGGTGGTGTTGGGAGCTCATGCACTGGAGCTGGGCGCCGATGCTCTGATTGTCGCCGATGCCGGGTTGGCCTGCGCGCTGCGCGCGGCGATTCCCGGGGTCGAGATTCACCTGTCTACGCAGGCGGGCGTTCATAGCGAAGGCGCCGTGCGGCTTGCCGCCGATGAGCTGGGGGTCGAGCGCGTGACGACGGCACGCGAGCTGACGGTCGACGAGATTGCGGCGCTATGTGCCACGGGTGTGCCCATCGAGGTATTCTGCCACGGTGCGATTTGCATCGGCTATTCGGGGGCGTGCGAGTTCTCTGCCCTTCGACGTGGCCGCTCTGCGATGCGCGGTGATTGCACGCAGCCGTGCCGTCTATCCTATGACTTGGTGGACGAGGCTGGGCAGAGTGTTGCCGCCGTCGAGGGAGATCGCCTGCTGTGTCCGCGCGACTATCTGGGTATTGCGCATCTGCCCGAGCTTGTAGATGCCGGCGTGGCGTCGCTCAAGATCGAGGGGCGCATGAAGAACCCCGATTACGTATTCAACGTGGTGCGGGTGTGGCGCCGGGCACTCGATATGCTGTGCGACGGCGCGTGGGACCCCGATGCCGTGGAAGAGCTTGAGCGCGAGCTGGGAAGGTCGTTTAACCGCGGGTTTACCGACGCGTATTTGCGAGGCCGCTCGGGTGCGGAGCTTATGAGTTTTGAACGCGCAATTAACCAGGGCGTGCGCGTGGGGCGTTTGGTCGCTGTGGGCCACGAAGAGGTGACCGTTGAGCTCGACGCCGCCGTGGCGGCGGGTGACACGCTCGAGATTCGGTTCTATCCGGGTGTCGACGCGCGTCCCGATGTGCCCAAGCGCTGGCCGCAGGTGCCCTGCCCGGTGGATGCAGCAGCGGGGAAGCGCATCGTCGTGCATTGCAAGCGTAAGGTGGACGCGGGCTGCGAGGTGTACCTGATTCGCAGCGCCGGCGTGTTGGATCAGACGGCGGCGGTGTTGGAGCGCATGCGGGCCGAGGCGGATGCGATTGCGCCCGTTGAGCGTGCCGTTGAAGTGCTGCCCTTTGAGGGCGTTGCGGTGGATGGCGGTGCATCGACGGAGTTGGTGGAGTGCGCGGTTCCCACTCGCATGGTTTTTGCTTGGCAGCTGATGGATGCCGACCCGCGCGGAGAACTCGATTTGTCCGACGCCGTTGTGGTGCTTGACGAGGTGTGCCGCGCGAGTGACGCTGACTGGACCCGCTCACTGATGCAGCGTGCCGGGCGCATCGTCTGCCGCAACCTGGGGCAGGTGGCGATCGCTCGCGAGCTGGGCGTGACGTTTGACGTGGCGGCGCCGGTGTTCTGCGCGAATCGGGCCACGCTTACCTGGCTGCGCGGATTCGGTGCGGGGCGGGTGTACTTGCCGGCCGAGTTGCTCGGCAATGATGCGGAGCGTATTGCCGAGCTGGCTGCTGAACCCGGCGTCTTGGGTCCGGTCGACGCCGACCGTCCCGAGCTTATGGTGTGCGAGCACTGCCTGCTGACCGCCGAGGGCGTCTGCGCCACCGATGCGACGGGACAGGTTCGTTGCCGCGACTGCTTGCGTCGTCGGCAGGTACGCTATCTGGTCGAGCGTGACGGTACACGTCTGCCAGTTGCCATTGACGCATGCGGCAGGACGAGGATTTTCCTGTCGTAGGTGCCGCGTCGCGTCAGTTTGTTATCATAAGAGAGTTTATGGACTTCCAGCACCGCCGTTTTCGGCGAGGGTGCTATAGCAAAAGGAGGATACCCAATGCTGTCTGTTGACGAGCAAATGCGTATCATCACCTCGGGCGCCGCGCAGATCGTTCCCGAGGCCGACCTTCGCAAGAAGCTTGAGAAGGTCGAGCCCCTCAACATCAAGCTCGGCGTCGACCCCACCAGCCCCGACCTACACCTGGGCCACGCCGTGCCGCTGCGCAAGATGCGTCAGTTCCAGGACCTGGGCCACAACGTCACCCTCATCATCGGCAACGGTACCGCGTTGATTGGCGACCCTTCGGGCAAGAATTCCACCCGTCCGCAGCTTTCGCAGGAGCAGATCAAGGCCAATGCCGAGACCTACGTGAGCCAGGCCATGAAGATCCTGGATCCCGAGAAGACCACCATCGTGCACAACGGTGACTGGATCCTTTCGATGGATCTGGCCGGTCTGCTGCAGGTGTGCTCCAAGTTCACCGTCGCCCGCATCCTCGAGCGCGACGACTTTACCAAGCGCTACCAGTCTCAGACGCCGATCGCCCTGCATGAGTTCCTGTATCCCGTGATGCAGGCTTTCGACTCCGTGCAGATCAAGGCCGACGTCGAGATGGGCGGCACCGATCAGCTCTTCAACCTGCTCGCTGGCCGTGAGCTCATGGAGAAGATGGGCATGGAGCCGCAGATCGCGCTTACCATGCCGCTGCTCGAGGGCACCGATGGCGTGCGCAAGATGTCCAAGTCCTACGGCAACTACATCGGCCTGACCGACGCGCCCAAGGACATGTTCGGCAAGACCATGTCCATCCCCGACGAGATGATCGGCAAGTACTATCGTCTGGCCAGCTCGCTCACCCCGGCAGAGGTCGACAAGATCGATGCCGCCCTGGCCGATGGTTCTGCCGACCCCTACGAGCTCAAGCGCGCTCTGGGCCGTGACCTGTGTGACACCTACCACGGCGCCGGTGCCGGCGACGAGGCTCAGGCCGAGTTCGACCGCGTGTTCAAGGAGGGCCAGCTCGCCGACTTCCCCGAGAAGCACGTTGAGCTGACTGTTAACGACGAGGGCCAGATCTACCTCGCCGGCCTGCTCAAGGACTTGGGTCTTTCGGCGAGCGCCGGCCAGGCTCGTCGCGATATCGACGGCGGTGGCGTCAAGATCAACGGCAAGGCCGTGGCTCCCAAGAGCTATAACATCGATCCCAGCGCCCTCAAGCTGGGCGACACCCTCTCCGTAGGCAAGCGCAAGGGCTTTAAGTTGGTTTAGTTACGCGGTTTTACCAAACCGCGTAACGACTCGACGCTGCGCGGGCTCCAGAGCGACAACTTGTCATTCAAAGAGGACGGCATGACCAGAAGGTCTATGCCGTCCTCTTTTCATGCCAATTTGTTCGCCCTGGAGTCCGCTCGCTGTCCGTCCTCCACCTACGGCGTTGTCCTGGTTGGCACTTAGGGACGTTTCTTTTTGGTGCAAAGCAACCTGTCCCCATTGCGCCATGCGGCGTGTGCCGTTAAGCGGAGAGGCGTATCGTTGACCTATCGTTTGGGCATACAATGGCTATTGGTTTGCTGCGGTGAAGGCCTGTCCGCTCCGCAGCTTTTTTCTACGGTTAAAGGAGTATGTATGTCCGTTGAGGTCATGAGGTCTGTGATCGAGGCCGCCGAGGGGCGCGTGCCCGTCGACACGCTGTTTACCAATGCGCGGATTGTCGACGTGTATGGCCAGCGTGTGGCGCCCGGTAGCGTTGCCGTCAAGGACGGTGTAATCGTCGGCGTGCTCTACGATGGTCGCGACGATGCCGCTGGCACCTACGAGGCAACTGAGGTCATCGACTGCCAGGGTCGCTATCTCACTCCCGGTTTTATTGACGGGCATCTGCATATCGAGTCTTCGAACATCCGTCCCGCCGAGTATGCTCGCATGGCCGCGACGCGCGGTACTACCACTGCCATTGCCGACAGCCACGAGATTGCCAATGTTGCCGGTCTCGACGGCTTGCGCTTTATGATCGAGGATGGCCGCCGCGCACCCATCTCCATCAAGTACATGATGCCTTCGTGCGTGCCCGCGCTGCCCGACGAGCAGGCCGGTGCCGTTATTTCGGCTGCCGATATGCAGGCGTTTTTTGTCGAGCATCCAGGCGATGTCTTTGGTCTGGGCGAAATGATGAACCTGCCGGGCGTCTTTATGGCCGACCCCGAGACCTGCGCTCGCATCGATGCTGCCAACCAGACGCCGTCCAAGCAGGTTGACGGCCATGCGCCGCTCGTTGCCGGTAAGGACCTCAATGCCTATGCCGCAGCGGGCATTATCGCCGACCACGAGTCGACGATTCCCGAGGAGGCACTCGACAAGCTATCCCGCGGCATGTATATGATGCTGCGTGAGGGCACGTGCAGCCACGACCTGGCCAATTTGTCCCCGATGCTGCTGGAGAATCCTGCCCGCGCCCGCCGCTGCTGCTTTGCGACCGACGATCGCGCTCCCTCCGATGCTCTTTCGACCGGCATGATCGACAATGCCTGCCGCGTGGCTATCGAGGCCGGTATCGACCCCGTGGTCGCCATCTCTATGGCGTCCCTTTCCACGGCTGAGGCATTTGGCCTGGACCACGGCTGCCGCGACCCGCACGAGCTCCGCGGCGCGATCGCTCCGGGCAAGCGCGCCGACCTGCTGGTGCTCGATGACCTGACCTTTGCCACGGCCCCGCATCGCGTATATGCCGCCGGTGCTCTGGTGGCGCAGGATGGCACCTTTGTGGGCGAGATCGCACCCGAGACGGCCGAGGTCGCAGCGCTTGCCGATGAGCTGCGTGCTTCCGTTAAGCTGCCGAAGCTATCGCTCGACGTGTTCGACTATGCCTTTAAGCCGGGCGAGGCGGTTATCGATGTGATCCCGGGCATGGCTATCACGGGCATGGTCCGTCCCGAGAGCGCCGAGGACTTGCGTCGCATTATGCTTATCGAGCGCCATGGCCGCGGCGTGTCGCTGCAGGCCGAGGGCGCCGATGGCGACGGTCCCGCCGGCATGGGGCTCGTCGGCAAGCATATCGGTCGCGGCTGGGTGCGCGGTTTCACCATCACGGGCGGTGCCATTGCCTCCACGATCGGCCACGACTCGCACAACGTGTGCGTGGTGGGCGACAACGCTGCCGATATGATGACTGCCGTTGAGGCCGTGGGCCAGGGCGGCCACGTGCTGGTGCGCAACGGCGAGGTCGTGGCGCGCATTCCGCTGGCGCTCGGTGGCCTGATGAGCGAGGGCACGGCCGAGGACGTTGCCGCGCAGCACGATGACTTTATGGTCAAGGCGCGCGCCATGGGTATTGAGCCGCCGCTCGACCCCATCATGGGCATCATCTTCCTGCCCCTGCCGGTCATCCCGACGCTCCGCATCCGCCCCGAGGGCATGTTCGACGTTACAACCTTCACCTACGCCGACTAGTCATCGGGGACGTTCTTAAACGACTAGTCATTGGGGACGCTCTTCGACGTGTTGCCTGACGCTGGGACCGCGGGATCTCTGGTGCGCGTGAACTATTTGCCAGGTCCTTGTAACGTTTGCGCCCGCGGAGTCTTACCTGAGCTCCCTTTGGGTACGTTGGAATTGGATACACGTTCGATTCCAACAAGCCCGAAGGGAGCTTTTCTATGTTTAAACTGATTGCATCCGATATGGACGGCACGTTGCTTGACGAAAACGGCCAGGTGCCTCCCGAGACCTACGAACTGATTTTGGCGCTACGCGAGCATGGCGTGCATTTTGCCGCATCGTCAGGTCGCCGCTACGATCGCCTGTGCGAGTTCTTTGCACCCGTTCGCGACAAGATGGACTTTGTCGCAGCTAACGGTGCCCAGGTCTTTGCCGATGGCAAAATGGTAGACCGCGAGGTGTATTCGCATCTGGCGATTCGAAAGCTCGCCCAGGCCGTCGCGACGTTTCCCAATCTGCATCTTGCGCTCTTTGACCGAACCAGGTCCTTTTTGCTCGATGACGAGTGCAAGTTCGTGCGCGAGGTCGATAAGGACCTTCCCAATGCCGAGCGCATTTGGGAGCTGCCCGATCCCAGCGTAAATATCATCAAGGCGAGTATCTTTTGCGATGACGGTGCCGTTATGGACAGCGCCTACGTACTGCAGCGCGAACTTGGTCAGCTCTTTACCTTTGCGCCCTCGGGCAAC
>CAJLCM010000055.1:0-13723 GCA_905205145.1 uncultured Collinsella sp. | reverse complement strand
ATGAAGCGCCTGCTGGCCTTCTCCACGATCGCCCAGCTCTCCTATGTGTTCTTTGGTCTGGGCCTTTCGGTCTTTGGCAGCCAGCTCGCCTTCGATGGTGCCGTGTGCCACATCTTTAACCACGCCTTCGCCAAGACCCTGTTCTTCCTGATCGCGGGTTCGTTCTCCTTTACGCTCGGCACGCGTATGCTGCCCAAGCTGCGCGGCATCGTAAAGAAGTATCCGATCTCGGGTGTGGGCTTTGGTGTGGCGGCGCTCGCCATTGCCGGCGTGCCGCCCATGAACACGTTCTTCTCGAAGTTCCAGATTGTCGCCGGCGGCTTTTCCGTTGGTGCCGGCAACGTCGCGATTCTGGTGCTCGTGTGCATCATGGTCGCCGAGACCGTCGCCACCTTTGCCTGGTTCCTCAAGTGGATGGGCTATTGCCTGCCCGGCGAGCCGAGCGACGAGGTCGCTGCGGGAGCCCCGCTTCCCCGCGCGATGGCGTTTGTGTTCATCGTGCTCATCATCATGGTTATCGTCAGCGGCCCGCTTTCGGCCAGCTGGATCGGTTAGGAGGTAGAACGACATGGGTTATTCGATCGTCAACATCCTTGGCGGCCTTCTGATCGTCACGTCCACCATGGTGGTCGTCTCAAAGAACATCAAGCACGCCATCAGCTGGTATGCGGTGCAGTCGCTGGTGCTCGTGGGACTGCTCGCCACGCTCGGTGTCACTACCGGCGCGCAGGAGCTGCTTATGTGGGCTGGATCTGCCTTTATCACCAAGGTCGTCCTGGTCCCTTACATCCTCAACCGCGCATACAAGAAGATGGGCGAGCCGAGCGACGCATCGCTCAAGGCCGGCCTTAAGCCCGCATGGGCCATTTGCATCATCGCCGTGGAGGTCGCGATCTGCTTTACCGTCGTGACGCAGATCAGCCTGCCTACGGCCGAGGTCGCAACGCCTGCGCTCGCTATTAGCTTCGCTCACTTCTTTGTGGGCCTCACCTGCATCATCTCGCAGCGCAACATCATGAAGCAGATCTTTGGATACTGCCTTATGGAAAACGGCAGCCATGTGACGCTCGCGCTTTTGGCCCCCACCGCTCCCGAGATCATCGAGATCGGTATTGCCACCGACGCCATCTTTGCCGTCATCATCATGTCCATCGTCGTGCGTCGCATTTGGGACGACTCCCACTCGCTCGATGCGCGCGACCTGTCCGAGCTGAGGGGGTAGTCCATGGAAACGTTGATTCTCGCCCTGCTCGCGACTCCTTTGGTGTTCTCGCTGGTCATGGCGTTTTTGCCCAAGAACACGTCCTATAACGTGTTTGCCGGTCTCAACCTGGTCTCCGTCGCAGCCGTCCTGGTGCTGTCGATTATGACGGCCGGTGACGTCCTTATGAGCGGCGAAACCGCGAGCGCTCTTGGCCTGTGGTTCCACCTCGATTCGCTGGGCGCCATCTTTGTGCTGCTCATCGGCTTTATCGGTTTTCTTACGGGGCTGTTCTCGCTGCCCTATGTAAAGGCCGATATCGAGGAGGGCTCCATGCCCGCCGAGCGCGCTAAGCAGTATTTTGCGCTGTTTAGCCTGTTTGTGTTCACCATGCTGCTCGCATGCCTGTCCAACAACATGATCCTCACCTGGGCCGCCGTGGAGGCAACCACGCTTTCCACCGTGTTCCTCGTGGGTATCTACAAGAACAAGACGGCCCTCGAGGCTTCTTGGAAGTATGCGATGGTCTGCACCGCCGGCGTGGCCTTTGGCCTGTTCGGCACGCTGCTGATCTACGCCAACGCCGCCGACGTGATTCCCAACGCCCACGAGGCCGCGTTTCTGTCGTGCGTGCTGCCGTATGCCGACCAGTTCGACCCGACGCTCATGCGCCTCGCCTTTGCGTTTGTCGTGATCGGCTTTGGCACCAAGGCCGGCCTGTTCCCCATGCATACTTGGCTGCCCGATGCCCACTCCCAGGCCCCGAGCCCTGTCTCGGCCCTGCTCTCGGGTGTGCTGCTTAAGTGCGCCATGCTTGTGATCATGCGCTTCTACGGCTTTACCATCCAGGCCGTGGGCGCCGAGTATCCGCAACTTTTGCTGCTGATCGTCGGCACGCTGTCCATTTTGGTGGCGGCACTTTCGATGTTTCGCCAGGACGACCTCAAGCGCCGCTTTGCGTACTCGTCTGTGGAGAACGTGGGCGTTATCGCCCTGTGCCTGGGTATCGGTGGCCCGCTGGGTATCGCCGCGGCCCTGCTGCACTGCGTGTTCCACGGCTTTACCAAGACGCTTGCCTTCTGCGTGTCCGGCAACATCCAGCACGCCTTTGGCACGCGTAGCCTGGCTAAGATCCAGGGTGTCGTCGAGGTTGCTCCCGCAACCGCCGCGCTCGCCATCCTGGCGCTGCTCGGTCTTGGTGCCTTCCCGCCCTTTGGCATGTTTATCTCCGAGTTCCTGACTTTTGTCGCCGGTGTTACCGCCGGTCCCATGTGGCTGGTCGTCGTGGTCGCCCTCGGTCTTACCGTGGCCATCTCCGCGCTCACCCGCATCGCACTCAAGTCGGTATTCGGCCATGCGCCCCAGGGCATGGGCAAGCATGAGGCCCCGGCGCTCATGCTTATCCCCGAAATCATCCTGGCTGTCATGATCTTGTGGTTTGGCATCGCCACCCCGCTGCCTCTCGTGCACGGTGTGGAGACCGCGACCGGCATCGTACTCGAGCAGAGCACCGAGGAACTTCACGCGACGCCGATGTACCGCGCTGTGTTCGGTACCGAGACCGCTCAGAGCGAGGTGGAGTAACGAATGATTGAAATTGAGAACAAGGTGTATGCCCGTCGCTGCGAGAGCCATGTCGAGGCCCTGCGCCGCGCCGTTCCGGGCTGCATCGAGAAGGTCGAGTGGCAGTGCGAGGACCAGCTGACGATTACCGTCAAGCAGGACAAGCTGCCCGAGGCCGTCCACTACCTGTATTACGAGCGCTACGGCTGGATTCCCGTGATCATCGGCAACGATGAGCGCAGCCTGTGCGGCCGTTACGCCGTGTACTACGTCATCTCCATGGAGGGGGAGGACCCTGGCTGGGTGACCGTCCGCACCGAGGTCGATCCCGCCAAGATGACGTTCCCGTCCGTGACGCCGTTCGTCCCCGCCTGCGTGTGGGGCGAGCGCGAGCTGCGCGACATGTTCGGCCTGATCCCCGAGGGCCTGCCCGATCGTCGTCGCCTGGTGCTGCCCGACGATTGGCCCAGCGGCCTGTACCCGCTGCGCAAGGACTCCATGGACTACCGTTTCCGTCCCGCTCCCGCGAGCGACATGGAAAACTACGAGTTCTTGGCCGACACCAAGGGCAAGGAGACCACGCTCGTCCCCATGGGCCCGCTGCACATTACCTCCGACGAGCCCGGCCACTTCCGTCTGTTCGTCGAGGGCGAGACGATCGTCGACGCCGACTACCGTCTGTTCTACGTGCACCGCGGCATGGAGAAGGTCGCCGAGACGCGCCTGAACTATGACGCCGTGACGTTCCTCGCCGACCGCATCTGCGGCATCTGCGGCTGCGCCCACTCGGTGGCCTATGCCGAGGCCGTCGAGCGTGCCCAGGGCATTCATGTCCCGCCGCGCGCCCAGTACATCCGCGCTATCATGCTCGAGGTCGAGCGTCTGCACTCGCATCTGCTCAACATTGGCCTGGCGTCGCACTACACGGGCTTCGACTCCGGCTTCCAGCAGTTCTTCCGCGTCCGCGAGAAGTCCATGGACTTCGCGAGAAGTCCATGGACCTGGCCGAGAAGCTCTCCGGTCACCGCAAGACCTACGGCCTCAACGTGATCGGCGGCGTGCGTCGCGACATTTTGGCCGAGCAGAAGCTCTCCACGCTCACGACCATCCACCAGCTGCGCTCCGAGGTTCAGGAGCTCGTCGACGTCTTGCTCTCCACGCCCAACTTTATTGAGCGTACGAGTGGCATCGGCATTCTGGACCGCAAGATCGCACGCGACTTCTCACCGGTCGGCCCGCTCATGCGTGGCTCGGGCTATGCCCGCGACGTGCGCTTTGACCATCCCTTCGACGGCTACGCCGATCCGGACGTCCAAAAGATGCACGCCGCTACGGCCGACACCTGCGATGCCTTCGGCCGTACCGCCGTTCGCATCCAGGAGGTCTACGATTCGATCGACATGATCGAGACCATGCTCGAGAACTGCCCGTCGGGCCCCATCCTCACCACGGATTGGGAGTACACCCCGCACAAGTACGCCATCGGCGCCACCGAGGCGCCGCGCGGCGAGGACGTGCACTGGGCTATGCTCGGCAACAACCAGAAGTGCTACCGCTGGCGCGCCAAGGCCGCCACGTACAGCAACTGGCCGGTCCTGCGCTATATGTTCCGCGGCAACACCGTGGGCGACGCGGCGCTGATCGTCGGCTCGCTCGACCCGTGCTACTCCTGCACCGACCGCGTGACGGTGACCGATGTCGCCGCCAAGCGCGACCACGTGCTCGACAAGGAGCAGTTCGAGAACGTATGGCGCGACAAGTCGCCGCTTGCGGGCGAGGGCACCATGGCCGCTCCGCTCGATGAGGAGGCGCTCTAATATGCTGAAGCTTTGGAAGGTTAACGCCAAGGCCGGCGATGCGACGGTCAAGTACCCGTTTGCGCCGTTCCCCACCAACAAGGACATGCGCGGCAAGCCCGAGCACAACGCCGAGCTCTGCATCGCCTGCGGTGCCTGCGGCGTGGCGTGCCCGGCCGATGCCATCCGCATGGACACCGACCTTGCGGCCGATACCATCACCTGGTCGATCGACTACGGTCGCTGCATCTTCTGCGGCCGTTGCGAGGAAGCCTGCCCCATGGAGGCCATCAAGCTCACCGAGGAGTTTGAGCTGGCCGTCATGAGCAAGGACGACCTCACCAGCAAGAGCGTCTATACGCTCGAGCACTGCTCTCGTTGCGGCAAGCCGTTTGCCCCGCACAAGGAGATCGACTACGCCAAGCGCCTGCTGCAAAAGGCCGGCGGCATGGAGGCCGAGCAGGCCGCCCGCACCGTCGGTATGTGCCAGGAGTGCAAGCGCGAGCTCGACGCCCTGCGTGCCGCCTCGGCCGTAAAGACCGGCAACGCTGCTGGCATGGCTGCCAACGAAACGCTTGCGTCCGGTGAGCCCCAGGGCCCCGGCATGGAGTATCTGGGCGGCCACGGCGTGAACCCGGAGTATATCGACCGCGAGCTCAACCCCGATGCGCCCGAGATTCCCGCCGGTCCTGCACCGGTCGAGGGCATCATCATGGATTTTGAAACGAAGGAGGAGTAACCATGGCCGAACCCACGCTTTTGCCCGAGCGGCTCCAGTACCGCCCGACCAAGATCGAGCTCGACGAGAGCATCGAGAAGGCCAAGGCGACCCTTCTTAAGAAGATCAAGCGCTCGGTGTACGTTTACCGCGTTGACTGCGGCGGCTGCAACGGCTGCGAGATCGAGATCTTCGGTTCCATCACGCCCGTCTTCGACGTCGAACGCTTTGGCATCAAGGTCGTGCCCTCGCCCCGTCACGCCGATGTGCTGCTGTACACCGGCGCCGTGACGCGTGCCATGCGCATGCCGGCCCTGCGCGCCTTTGAGGCCGCACCCGATCCCAAGATCGTGGTGTCCTATGGCGCGTGCGGCTGCACCGGCGGCATCTTCTACGACAACTACTGCGTCTGGGGCGGCACGGACAAGATTCTGCCGGTCGATGTCTACATCCCCGGCTGCCCGCCCAGCCCCGCGCAGACCATCTACGGCTTCGCCATGGCACTTGGCCTGCTGGACCAAAAGCTCCATGCCGAGACCACGGTGGAGGCCGCCGGCGAGCAGGCCGATATTCTGCACCCCGGCGTGCCGTACAAGCTGCGCGTTGCCATCGAGCGCGAAGCTCGCGCCATGAGTGGCTATCGTTACGGCCGCGACCTGGCCAACGAGTTTATGGATACGCTCGAGGGCGCGCCCAAGGGCGATATCCGCGGTGCCATGGCGCTGCTCATCGACAAGCAGGATGATCCGCGCCGCGTCGAGGTGTACTCGGCGCTGCAGGATCTGGTGCTGGCCGGAGGCCGCTAGATGAAGCTCACGGACCGCTCTGGTTACTTTGCGGGCCCCGGCATGCTCGGCGGCTCTTTTGGCGATGCCTCGCGCGCAAGCGACGAGGCCGCCGAGGGCGTCGCCGACCCCTGCCTGGGCCACGCGCCCGACCAGGTGGTCTTCTACGAGCTCACGCGTAAGTTTGTGGAGACCGAGGAAGACGTTCCCCAGGAGGCCTGCGACGTGCTGTACTACACGCTCGCCGTGGGCCACCACACCGGCGTGCTCGACTGCTTTGAGCCGCGCCTGTCGGTGCCGGTGAACGTGTTCTATTCGCTCGTCGACGCGCTGCCGGAGGGGGAGGCCAAGACCAAGTTCGAGGCCATCCGCTCCTTTGGCGAGTGCCAGCTCGACAAGGCGGCGGTGCCGTCGCTGCTCGAGGCCTGCGACACGCTGCTCGACGAGCGCGGTTTTCGCGGTTCGGCCAAGGCCGGCATCTCGGTGTTCGATGACGACTTTGGCCTGCATGCCCAGCAGGTCGCGTTCTTAATGAAGTTTCGCGATCTGGTTGAGCGCGTGCGCGATGTGTCGGGCGTGTATCTGACGGGAAGGTTGCAATAATGGGTCGTGTTGTGGATGGTCGTGTGAACTGCGCCCCGTTTGCGGGTATCGTGCTCACGGCGGGAAGCGTGCTGCGTGCCGACGATGCCGCCGGCCCCGTGCTCTCCAAAAAGATGGAGGACGCTCCGCTTGCCGGCTGGTACACCATCGATGGCGGTCAGACGCCCGAGGATGACATCATCGAGGTCAAGCGCGAGCGTCCGCCGCGCCTGGTGTTGGTCGATGCCGCCGACATGGCGCTGCCCGTCGGGTCTATCCGCCTGCTCGATAAGCGCGATGTGGCCCGCAAGTCGATGTTCACCACGCATTCGCTTCCCTTGTCGATTCTGATCGAAGAGATTGAGCAATCGTGCGAAGATATCGTCTTCATAGGGATTCAGCCGGGCGATACGGAGTTCTATAACCCCATGTCCCCGGAGGTCTTTGAGGCCGTCGACGCCGTGTACGACGCCGTGGCCGCCAACGACTTTTCCCACTTTGTCCGCTTGGGGCAGGAGCTGTAGCAGCGCTTGCCTCTGCTGAATAGGAAAGAAGTGATTGACATGGCAGATTCCAAGGTGGAGTACCCCGCTCCCGATTGCCTGGCGCCCGCCGCGATCGAGGCCAAGACCGAGACCGCCGGCGTGACCAAGGCTAACCTGCCGGTCGCTAAGGCCTTTCTGTTGGCAATGTTCGCCGGCGCGTTTATCGCCTTCGGCGGCCTGTTCTTTACGGTGTTTTTGAGCGACAGCACGCTGGGCTGGGGTGCCCAGCGCGTCGTGGGCGGCCTGTGCTTTTGCCTGGGCCTGGTGCTGGTGCTGGTGTGCGGCGCCGAGCTGTTTACCGGCAATTCGCTTATGGTCTGCGCGCTCAAGAGCAAAAAGATCACCTTGGTCCAGATGCTTAAGGCCTGGGTCGTCGTGTGGGTCGGCAATTTTGTCGGTGCTCTATTCATCGTCTTTTTGGTGTACATGGCCGGCATTTACAAGCTCAACGGCGAGGCGGTCGCCAACTCCATGGTGAGCGTCGCCGCCGGCAAGGTGACGATCGACTGGGTGACGATCTTCTTCCGCGGCATCCTGTGCAACATCTTTGTGTGCCTGGCCGTGTGGATCGGTACCGCCGGCAAAACCGTGGTCGATAAGGTTGTGGGCATTCTGCTGCCGATCTCTGCCTTTGTGGCCTGCGGTTTTGAGCACTGCGTCGCCAACATGTACTTTTTGCCCATGGGTGCCGTGATGCATGCATGCGGCTATGGTGCCGACGTCGCCGGCGCCGATGCGCTCAACGCTGCGGGCATTGCGTTTAACTTGTCCGCCGCCACGCTGGGCAACATAGTGGGCGGCGCGCTCCTGATCGCGCTCGGCTACTGGTTTATCTACGCCAAGAAGTCCGAGGCGTAATAAGCCGGAATGACGTAGGGGCCTCCCGAGGGGCGTTTGCCTTTTGGGAGGCTCTTCGTGTCTTGCTGCGGTGGATGCTGCGGGCTTTGCGTCGCGGCAGCTTGTATCAGAGCTGTGGTGCGGTGGGGCTTGAACCCCCTGAGCTGGAAGGAATAATCGAGATGGCATCGAGAGCTATGCGTGACGGTCGCTCCGTAGTGACGACATGCGGGGGATGCTATGCCGATTGCGCCTTTGCAGCCCATGTTGAGGATGGTCGCGTGGTGGCTGAGCTGCCGGTTGCGGGGCATCCGTGCGCGGCGCGAGCCCTGTGTGCCCGCGGTCGGCATCGCCTGGCAATGCCGTTTGACGAGCGCGACCGCATCGTGCACCCCATGCGTCGACGAGCTGATGGTTCGGGGTTCGATGCGATTTCGTGGGACGAGGCGTTCGCGCAGATCGCTGCGCGCCTTGGGGGGATTGTCGACGGGCATGGTCCGTGCGCGCTGGGCATGACGCTCGGCGTGCCCTCGTTCGACCGTTACTGGGCGTATCGCTTTATGCATGCGCTTGGTTCGCCCAACGTGTACGGTGCCGACGGCGCCTGCGAGGTAAGCCGACTTACCGGTTGGGAGCACAGCCTGGGCTATAGTCCCGCCTCCGACCTGGCGCATACCGACTGCATCATGTACCTAGGGCGTTCCATTGTCGATTCATCGACGATGGGGGCCGTTGATGCGCTCAACGATGCCCGTCGCCGTGGGGCGAAGATTATCGTGGTCGACCCCCGGCGCAGTGGCTCGGCTGCGCTTGCCGACCGCTGGCTGCGCGTGCGTCCGGGCTGCGACTTGGCCTTGCTGCTGGGCATTGCGCATGTGCTCATTGCCGAGGGCCTGTACGACCACGAGTTCGTTGCCCGCTACACCACAGGTTTTGACGAGCTGGCGCAGGCGGCTGGCGCTTGGACGCCCGAGTGGGCCGAGTCCATGTGCGACGTGCCGGCAGATGACATCCGCGCGACGGCGCGCGACCTGGCTGCTGCGGCGCCTGCCGCCGTTGTCGACGCGGGCTTTCACGGTGGCATTGGCATTGCGTATGCCAACAGCACCCAGACGGCGCGCGCTATCTGCCTGGTTGATGTGCTGTTGGGCTGCCTGGGGCATGTGGGCGGTGCGCTCAACCCGCCCACGCCGCTTGTGTTGGGCGACCTCGATCCCGCACGCTTTGCGACGCCGACGGTGCCGCGTGAGCCCAAGTTGGGCTCCGAGCGCTATCCGCTCGTCGACCCCGAGCGCGGTCTGTGCACGACCATCGGCCAGTCGATTCTGGCCGGCGATTTGCGTGGGCTCATCGTCTATGCCAGTAACCCCGGTGCGGGCTATGGCAATGCGCAGGCTTGGTTAAGTATTTTGCAGCAGCTCGACTTGCTCGTGACGATTGATATTCGCTGGTCCGAGACGGCACGCGCTTCCGACTTCGTACTGCCCGACGTGACGTATCTGGAGGCCGACCGCGGTGCGGGCACAGTGATGGGCGCCAACGATGCACGCGTGTTTTTCCGCAATGCCGTGCTGCCTGTGCAGCATGACGACACACGTCCCGGTCGGGAGATCTTTGCCGGTCTGGCGCAGGCCTGTGGCGTGGGCGAGTATTTCCAGTTTACGTCTGACGATCTGGCGGCTGCCCAGGTGGCACCGTTTGGGATCGATCTTGCCGCACTCAAGGAGCGAGGCTGGGCCGACACGGGTGTTGCGTTGCCGTCGCGTACGGGCGAGCCGGTGATTCCCTTGAACGGCGGCAAGATCGCGCTGGTAAGCGACGTATGGGAACGAGCCGGCCTGGGTCGTGTGCCCAACTGGATCGCTCCCATGGTTGAGCCCGGCCCAGGAATGTTTCGCCTCATTAGCGGCAACCGTCCCTTTGAGTCGCATACCTCGCGTAGGCTCGCGGCCCAAGGTGCCGCCGAGGCTGGATCGGACCTGGATGCCGTGCAGATGAATGCCGATGCTGCTGCGCGCATGGGCATCGCCGACGGCGAGGTCGTCGAACTCGTGAGCGATATGGGCCGCGACCGCGTGCGCGTGGAGACGACGCCGTATCTGCATCCGGCGTGCATCTTTACGTCGGCCGCCCCCAGTGGGCGTTCGTTTGGCGCCGATGCCAGTGGCGCTCAAGCCTTGGGCGTGGGCCCGCTCGACCACACGCCGTTGCGCTGGGACCCGTTGACGGGTGCCGCGCTCACCCAGGAAAACGCCGTTCGCGTGGAAAAGATCGCGGCGCGCGAGGATAATAGCGAATGATTGACTCAGCCGATCGATTTGTCTGATAGCTTGACGTCCGAACGATTGATTCACTTTTTGGTTTTGAAAGGCCTCATATGAGCGATAGCCAGAACATGTCCGATGAGGTACGCGCCCGCCTTCGCGCTATTCCTTCCGTCAACGAGCTGCTCGCAGAGTGGCCGGTTGTGAAGGCGGCGGGGGAGACCTGCGACGCGGTGGTGCATGCCGCCGTCACGGCCGAGCTCGACGAGGAGCGCTCCGCCATTCGCGCCGGTGCCGCCCCGCGCTCTAAGTGCGACCTGGCCTCGGCAATCGAGTGGCGTGCGCATCGATCCGCACTGCCGAGCCTGCGTCCTGCCGTCAACGCCACGGGTGTCGTTATCCATACCAATCTGGGTCGCGCCCCGCTCGCGGAATCGGCCGCCAAGGCCGTGGCCGAGGTTGCGCGCGGGTATAGCACGCTCGAGTACAACGTCGATACCTGTTCGCGCGGGTCGCGCAAGGAGCACGCTGCGCAACTGATCCGCTCGCTAACCGGTGCCGAAGACGCGTTGGTCGTCAACAATAACGCGGCCGCCGTGCTGTTGGTGCTGGCGACCCATGCCGCAGGCAGGGAAGTCATCGTCAGCCGCGGCGAGCTTGTCGAGATCGGTGGCAGCTTCCGTATCCCCGACGTCATGGCGGCCTCGGGCGCCAAACTTGTCGAGGTCGGCGCCACCAACCGCACGCATTTGGGCGACTACGAGCGCGCCATCACGCCCGAAACGGCCATGATCCTGAAGGTTCATCCTTCCAACTATCGCATCGAGGGTTTTCACGAGGAGGTTAGCTCTCGGGAGCTTGCCGCCTTGGCCCACAAGCATGGTCTACTGTTCTACGAGGACCAGGGGTCGGGCGCGCTTCTGCCCGATGACATCCTGGTGCGCGGCGGCGAGGAGACCACGCCGACCTCGGTTGCCGCCGGGCTCGACATCGTGTCGTGCTCGGGCGATAAGCTGCTTGGTGCTGCGCAGGCGGGCATCATCATGGGCCGTCGCGATTTGGTCCAGGCCTGCGGGTCGCATCCGCTTATGCGTGCCCTGCGTCCGGGCAAGCTCGCACTGGCGGCCCTCGAGGCCACGCTGCGCATCTACATGGACGGTGCCGATGTGGCCCATCGCGACATTCCGGTCCTCAGCATGCTTACGCTTCCTCAGGCTCACCTGGAGCGTCGTGCGCGCAAGTTGCGCGATCTTATGGCGGCGGGGCTCGATAATGCCGGCTGCCCGTGTGCTGTTGAGCTGGAGATCGTTGAGGAGGCGTCGACTCCCGGCGGCGGTTCGCTGCCTACCGTCGAGCTGCCGACGATGTGCGTTGCCGTACGCCTTGTTGATGAGCACCTGACGGTCGACGCGCTCAAGCGCTCGCTCGTTCAGGACTTCGATACGCCGGTCGTCACGCGCACCTCGCACGATCGCATTCTGTTTGATGTCCGCACGCTCGTGGGCGACCGCGATATCGAGACGGCGGCGTCGACGCTTTCCGCGTGCGTTGCCAAGGCGGCGCGCCGATGAGTGGGGTCGAAGCGTTGGTGGAATGCCCTGTTATCGTTGGAACGGCGGGCCACGTCGACCACGGTAAGTCGGCACTGATCGAGGCGTTGACCGGCAAGAATCCCGACCGCTTGGAGGTCGAGCGTCGCCGCGGTATGACCGTGGAGCTCGGCTTTGGCGAGCTGGCGTTGCCGAGTGGCAAGATCGTGGGCCTGGTCGACGTGCCGGGACATGCGCACTACCTGCGCGCCATGGTGCAGGGCGCCACGGGCATCGATGTAGCCGTGCTGGTGGTCTCGGCCGTCGAGGGTGTGATGCCGCAGACCCGCGAGCACGTACATGTGCTGGAGCTGCTGGGCGTCATGCATATGGTGGTCGCGCTGACGATGTGCGACCTGGCCGATAACGAAATGATCGAGCTGGCCGAGCTCGATGTTGATGACTTTTTGTCGGGCACTGTGTTTGCGGGCGCGCCGATCGTTCCCGTGTCGTCCAAGACGGGCGAGGGGATTGATGCGCTGCTTGCCGCGCTCGATGAGTGCGTGGACGCCTGCTGGGCTGCCTGTCGCGATCGCGCCGAGCGCACCGACGCCGCACCGCGCCTGCCGATCGATCGCTGTTTTACGATCAATGGTGCCGGCACCGTCGTGACGGGTACGCTGCACGACGCGCCGGTTGCGGTGGGGGATGAGCTGGTCGCGCTGCCGTCGCGTACGGTCTGTCGTGTGCGCGGGATTCAGGTGCATGTCGATACGCCGCGCGCGCTGCCTGGTCAGCGTGTGGCGCTCAACCTAGTTGGTGACGGTGCCGCGGCGCTTGACCGCGGCGAGTTGCTGGGCGTGGCGAATCGCTTTGGTCAGACGTTACGCTTTATGATGACGTTCACCTACCTGGGCCGTGAGGGAGCCAAGCCGCGTGTGCTCGAGTCGGGTGCGCGCGTGCATGTGATGGCCGGCACGGCCGAGGTTGTCGGTCGCATCATGCTTTTGGAGGGCGAGGCCCCCATGGCGGTGGGCGAGACTCGTACCGTGCAGGTGCGCCTGGAGGAGCCGCTGTCGCTGCGCGCCGGAGACCACGCCGTGGTGCTGTCGTATTCGCCCGTTATGCTCATCGGCGGCGGGCGCGTGCTGCTTTCGCGCTGCCGCCGCTCGCGCGAGCTTTCGGCGGGGGAGCGCACGCTGCTTGCAGCGCTTGAGGCCGGCGATACCGCGGGCGGTGTGGGCGCTTGGCTGGCGCTGCAGATGCTGCCGGTTACGGCGGTTGATGTTACCGATGCTTTGGATCTTGGTGTCGGCGAGGTCGATGCCGCACTGCGCGGGTTGGTGTCGCAGGGCTCCGTTCGCAAGCTTGCCGTGGGTGATGCGGACTACTTGGCGGACGCCACGGTGCTCGACGCCGCGATGGATGCACTGGCGGCGACCCTGTCAGCCATGCACACGGCGGCTCCCAAGGAGACGGGCTTTACGCCTGGCGCCGTTGCCCATGCTGCGTGGTCTGCCGCTGATGAAGGCGTTGCCGCGGCTCTGATTGCCGAGGGCTGCTCGCGTGGTGTGTGCGCCGCCGAGGGCGCCGAGGTATTCGATCCGCATTCGGCCGCCGCGGCGGCACGCGTGGTTCGCGAAGCCTGCGAACGTATCGTTGCCTTGCTGGACGAAGCCGGCCTCGATGCACCGACGTTGCCCGAGGTGGGCGAGCAACTGCAGCTCGATCGCGACACCATGACGCGTGCCCTGCGCGAGCTTTCGCTCAACCGCTCGATCGTGAAGGTCGAGCGCGACGTTGCCCTGTCCGCTGCTGCCGAGGTCCATGCGCGCGAGCTTGTTGCCGCCGCCATCGCCGATGCCGGTGGCGCTGCCACCACGAGCGTGCTGCGCGAGGCCCT
>CAJLCM010000054.1:0-14133 GCA_905205145.1 uncultured Collinsella sp. | reverse complement strand
CGACCACCGAGATCTACACTCTTTCCCTACACGACGCTCTTCCGATCTCTTGATGTCAAAGTGATATTCGAGGCCCTGCTCGCGCGCGAGGTCGAAGGCCTGCTTGATGTTCTCGTCATCGGTGTCGAGGCCCAGGATGCCCGCGACGAGCGCACGGTCGGTGCCGTGGCCGCGGTAGGTGTGGGCGAAGGAGTTCCACAGGCCAAAGGTGACTTTGGTGATGCTACCTTCCAGCAGGCTGGCGGCAACTTGGGCGCAGCGCAGGGCGCCGGCGGTGTGCGATGAGCTGGGGCCGACCATGACGGGGCCCAAGATCTCGAATGCCGAGGTCGTAGCTAGTGTTTGCGGCTTGCCTGCCATGGGTGCTCCTTATCTATCCCGTCGTCCCGAGGGGCGGGGCATAAGGTCGCCTGCTCGGACAGTCCTGCTCGCACGGAGGCCACATTAAGTGGCCTCCGGCTCGTGCGGAACTCGCGATCGACCTTATGCCCCGCCCCTCGGGACTAAGGATACATGGTTGGGGTTGCTAGATGGCGAAATTCATTAGCTAGGGACGTGTCTTTCCTGGCATATCGAAACATCTTCACCACCGTTTATATAAAAAAAGAAGTACCGGTTGGGGCCGGTACTTCTTTTGCAAGTGCATATGTTGTTGTGACCTTAGCGGTTCTTAATTACAGTCCGCAGGCTGCTTTGAGTTCTTCGACTCGGTCGGTTTTCTCCCAGGTGAAGTCGGCGTCTTCTCGGCCGAAGTGACCGTAGGCTGCCGTCTTTTCGTAGATGGGGCGACGCAGGTCTAGGTCGCGGATGATTGCGCCCGGGCGCAGGTCGAAGGTCTTCTCTACGGCTTCAACGATCTTGTCCTCGGCAACATGCGCGGTACCGAAGGTATCGACCATGATTGAGAGGGGCTTGGAAACGCCGATGGCGTAGGCAAGCTCGACCTCGCAGCGGTCGGCCAGACCGGCGGCGACTACGTTCTTGGCGACCCAGCGCGCGGCATACGCGGCGGAGCGGTCAACCTTGGTGCAGTCCTTGCCGCTAAAGGCACCGCCGCCGTGACGGCCGTAGCCACCGTAGGTGTCGACGATGATCTTGCGGCCGGTGAGGCCCGTGTCGCCCATGGGGCCGCCCACGACAAAGCGACCGGTGGGGTTCACGTAGATGTCCGCGTTGTCCCATGGCATGTTCTCGGCGGCCATGACCGGGGTGATGACGTGCTCGATGAGGTCGGCCTTGATCTTGCCCATGTCCTCGATCTCGGCGGCGTGCTGCGTGGAGATGACGATGGTCGTGACCTCCACAGGTTTGCCGTCCTCGTAGCGCACGGTGACCTGGGTCTTGCCGTCGGGACGCAGATAGGGCAGGGTACCGTCGTGGCGCACGGCGGACAGGCGCTCCGCCAGGCGGCTTGCCAGGTAGTGCGGCATGGGCATGAGGGTCTTGGTCTCGTTGGAGGCATAACCGAACATCATACCCTGGTCACCGGCGCCGATCAGGTCGATCGGGTCGGTGGTGGCGCCGGTCTGGGTCTCGAAGGACTCGTCGACGCCCTGGGCGATATCGGGGGACTGCTCGTGAATGAGGCTCATGACGCCGCAGGTATCGCAGTCAAAGCCAAACTTGGCGCGGTTGTAGCCGATGCGGCGGATGACGCCACGGGCGATTTCCTGTACGTCGACATAGGCCTGGGTGCGAATCTCGCCGGCGACGATGACGGTGCCGGTGGTCACGAGGGTCTCGCAAGCGCAGCGGACGTTCTCCACGTTGGCGGGCACGCCGTTGGGGGCGATGTAGCCCTGCTCCTGGAGCTCTATTTCTTTGGCGAGGATTGCGTCGAGGACAGCGTCGCTGATCTGGTCGGCGATCTTATCAGGATGACCTTCGGTCACCGACTCCGACGTAAAAACAAAGGACCCGTGTTGGGGCGGGATGGAACGAAGTTCTTCTGACATGATTGTCCTTTCAAAAAACGTGTCCCGGCGACCGTTACCATTCCGCCGGGCTCTCTATGCAAGGGCACATCATAGCGCGTAAATCAAACATTCACACCCTTTCCGCACCTACTCATTGGGGACAGACTTAAATGATCGGCCTTACCTAAGTGTCGACAGGTTGCCCAAAGAATGGTCATTTAAGTCTGTCCCCAATGAGTAGGTCGGTGCCCTTTGTGCGGAGGTTGCTTTGATGCTTTATACTGGTGCGGTTAGACATCCATCCTGCAATCGAGGAGATTTCCATGGCATCAGACGTTCGCGTCCGCTTTGCACCCTCACCGACGGGCAAGCTGCACATCGGCGGCGCCCGCACCGCTATCTATAACTGGGCTTTCGCCCGCGCAAACGGCGGTACGTTCATCCTGCGCATCGACGACACCGACCCCACCCGCTCCACCGACGAGAACACGCAGATCATTCTGCGCGCCATGCGTTGGCTGGGCCTGGACTGGGACGAGGGTCCCGAGGTGGGCGGCGACTATGGCCCCTACGCCCAGACCGAGCGCCTGGACCTGTACAAGCAGGCTGCCCAGAAGCTTTGGGACGAGGGCAAGGCCTATCCCTGCTTCTGCACCAAGGAGCAGCTCGACGCCGACCGCAAGGCCGCTCAGGAGCGCAAGGACCCCTTCCAGGGCTATCAGCGTCGTTGCCGCGATCTTGATCCCGAGGAGGCCCGCCGCCGCATCGAGGCCGGCGAGTCCTACGTCCTGCGCATCAAGGTGCCCGAGGACCGCGGCGACGTCGTCATCCACGACGCCGTCCACGGTGAGGTGACCTTCGACGCCAAGGAGCTCGACGATTTTGTCATCTTCCGCTCCGATGGTACGCCCACGTACAACTTCGCGACCGTCGTCGACGACGCCATGATGAAGATCACCCATGTCATCCGCGGCGACGACCACCTGTCCAACACTCCGCGTCAGGTCATGGTCTACGAGGCTCTCGGCGCGCCCGTGCCCACGTTCGCCCACATCTCCATGATCCTGGGCGCCGACGGCAAGAAGCTCTCCAAGCGCCACGGCGCCACCTCGGTGGAGGAGTACCGCGACGCCGGCTACCTGTCCGACGCCTTCGTCAACTACCTGGCGCTGCTCGGCTGGTCGCTCGACGGCGAGACCACGATCATCCCGCGCGAAGTCCTGGCCAGCAAGTTCTCGCTCGACCGCATCTCCAAGAACCCGGCGACCTTCGACCCCAAGAAGCTCGACTGGGTCAATGCCGAGTACATCAACGGCATGACCGATGCCCGGTTTGCCGACGAGATCATGGTCCCCGAGCTGCACGAGGCGGGTCTCATCGAGGGTAATGTCGAGTACGGCGAAGACTGGATCGACGCGCTTGCCGCCATCGTCAAGCCGCGCACCAAGATGCCGGCCGACGCCGTGACCGTCGCCGCTCCCATCTTCGCTACGGCCGAGACGCTCGAGTATGACGAGAAATCCGTCAACAAGGGCCTGGCCAAGGAGGGCATGGGTGCCATTCTGGATGCCGCCAAGGCCGCGCTCGAGGGCGTGGACGAGTGGACGGCTGCTAACATCGACGCCGCGCTTGAACCGCTGCCCGAGCAGATGGACCTTAAGAAGCGCGTGGTGTTCCAGGCCGTACGCGTTGCCGTCTGCGGCAACATGGTGAGCCCTCCGCTGGGCGAGACCATGGCGCTCGTCGGTCGCGACGACTGTCTGGCGCGCATCGACCGCGCCCGCACGATGGCGCTGTAATCGCTGCGCAAACGTATGTATCCGAGCCCCGTTCACCCGAGCGGGGCTCTTGTTTCTGTAGACGTATGGGATAGGAGGTGCTGGGGCCATGGCCGAGCAACTTTCGCTGTTTGGTTCGCCGGAACCGGAGGAGACTCCGGCGGCACCGGCATCCGCTGCTGCCTCGGCCAAGCCCGAGCCTGCGCCTGAGCCCATCGCCGCCTACACGAGCGTGGTTCTCGACATCCCCACCCGTGCGCTGTCCGAACCGTTTGCTTACGGCATCCCTGAGTCCCTTGCCAACGAGGCCCAGGTTGGATCGACGGTCCTGGTCCACTTTGGCAATCGTGCCGCCGCAGGCTACATCGTCGATATTGCGGCCGAGCTTGGTGACCTGCAAGGCAACAACGCCCTCGACCCTTCGCGCATCAAGCCCGTCGAAGCCATCCTCAGCAAACCGCTCTTTACCGCCGAGGCTGCCCGTATCGCACGCTGGATGAGCCGCGAGTACGTCGCAACGCTTTCCGAGTGCCTGCGCCTGTTCTTGCCTCCGGGCGGCAGCCCGCGCGTGGTCAAGGATGACGACGGCGTGTGGACGGTTGAACGTCCCGCCGTCAAGCCAATCCAAAACCGCTGGGTCATGCTCACGCCCGAGGGTTTCGACTATACGCCGCCCAAGACTGCAGTTCGTCAGCGTCAGCTCATTGAGGCGCTCCAGTGCGGCCCGGTCACGACGCGCGACCTCAACCTTCTCTATAACAGCATGTCGGCGACCATCAAGTCGCTCGAAAAACGCGGCGTCGTGGTTGTGGAGGAGCGCCGCGCCTGGCGTGGATGCAGCGAGCAGACCACGCTGTCATCGGCAAGCGGCAAGGCGCCGGTCGCACTTACCAACGGCCAGCAGCAGGCGCTCACGCAGATTGAGCGCGCCCGTCTTGACGCCCACGGAGACGTGGTCCTTGTCGACGGCGTCACCGGCTCCGGCAAAACCGAGGTGTACCTCTCCGCCATCGAGCGCGTGCTCGCAGCCGGTCGCTCGGCGTGCGTGCTTGTGCCCGAGATCTCGCTGACGGCCCAAACCGTCGGCCGCTTTCGCTCGCGCTTTGGTGAGACGGTCGCCGTGTTCCATTCGCGCCTTTCGGCCGGCGAGCGCCTGGACCAGTGGGATATGGTCGCCAGCGGTGCCGCGCGCGTGGTCGTGGGCGCCCGCTCGGCGCTCTTTTGCCCGCTTGACGACCTGGGCCTCATCATCATCGACGAGGAGCACGAGACCAGCTATAAGCAAGGCTCCAGCCCGCGCTACCACGCGCGCGAGGTAGCGGCCGAGATGGCGCGTCGCTATCGCTGCCCACTCGTGTTGGGCTCGGCCACGCCTTCTGCCGAGGCCCTCGACCGCTGCCGCCGCGGCACGTATAACGGTGCCACCTGGACGCGCGTCGAGATGCCCGAGCGCCCGGGACACGCCGTGCTGCCGACTGTCCGCATTGCCGACCTGCGCCGCGAGTTCGCGCACGGTAGCCGCTCCATGTTCTCTAAACCTCTGATGGAAGGCCTGGAGCGTGTGGTCGAGCGCCGCGAAAAGGCCGTGTTGCTGCACAACCGGCGTGGCTTTGCGCCCTTCCTGATGTGCCGCGAGTGCGGATGTGTCCCCACGTGCAACCACTGCTCCACCGCGCTCACGTACCACGAGCGCACGCACACGCTGCAGTGTCACACCTGCGGTTCGTCCTGGCGCGTGCAGCCGTATCCCGCGCCCACGAGCCGTTGCCCCAAATGTGGCAGTCGCTACCTGGCAAAAATGGGTATGGGCACTCAGCAGATCGAGGACGCACTGCACCAGATGCTTCCCGAGGACGTCGCCATTATTCGCATGGATGCCGATTCCACGCGCGGCAAGGATGCGCACAAAAAGCTGCTCGAGCAGTTCGATGCCGCCGATTGTGCGGTGCTGCTGGGCACCCAGATGATCGCCAAGGGCCTCGACTTTCCCGAGGTCACGCTCGTGGGCGTGGTCAATGCCGACTTTGCCCTCAAGCTGCCGGACTTCCGCGCAGGGGAGCGCGCCTACGATCTGCTGGAGCAAGTCGCCGGCCGTGCCGGTCGTGGTGATCGCCCCGGCGAGGTCATCATCCAGACCTACCTTCCCGATGACCCGGTAATTCGCGCCGTCGCTGAGCACGACCGTTCGATCTTTACCGACTACGACCTGGACCAGCGCCGCGACGCGCTGTACCCGCCGTTTGTTCGCTTGGTCAACATCTTGGTGTGGTCGGCGAACCGAGACGACGCGCAGGACTACATCGGGCGCATTGCAAAGCTTCTTAAGCGCCGCTGGCATGCCGCCGCGCCCGACTTTTTGCGGGCGGGCAGTGTCGTGCCGCAGGTGCTGGGCCCGGCTTCGTGTGTAATCGAGAGAGCCAAGGACCGTTACCGCTTCCATCTGCTTGCGAAGTCGCCCGTGGGGTACCATGTCTCTGATGATATCGACGCCTGCCTCAAAGAGGTGGGCTCTGTGCGCGGCGTGAGCGTGAGCGTTGACGTCGACGCCTATGATTTGATGTAATAACCCGAAAGGATGGCCATGGAAGCCAACGGAATCGTACTGTCGCCCGACCCTCGTCTGCGCCAGGAGTGCGCCGTCATCGAGGAGATCACCCCGGCGATCGAGGCGCTTGCCGAGAAGATGAAGAAGATGATGTTCGAGAACGGCGGTTGCGGCCTGGCTGCCCCGCAGATCGGCGAGCTCATTCAGCTCGTCACCATCGACTGCGACTACAGCGACAAGAACGACTATGACCCCTACGTGCTCATTAACCCCGTCATTGTTGAGCAGAGCGACCATCTGGTGCCGTTTAGCGAGGGCTGCCTGTCCATCCCCGGCATTAGCTGCGAGATCGAGCGTCCCGACCATGTCGTGGTCGAGGCGTACGACTTGGACGCCAACCTGATTCGCTATGAGGCCACGGGCGATTTGTTCTGCGTGTGCCTGCAGCACGAGATCGATCATCTGCACGGCAACACCATGTTCGAGCGCCTTAAGCCCATGCAGAGGCTCAAGGCCGTCAAGGAGTACCAGGACGCCCTGGCCCGCGGCGCTCGACCGGGCGAGACGGAGTAGGTCTCACCGTCCCCGGTGCTGAGCGCCCGCATATCGTCCCGTGCTCAAACATTCTCGCTTTGCTGCGAAACTGCGCGCGGGACGATATGCGGGCGCTCAGCACCGGGGACTGCGTTGTTCTGGCTCGGTTCGCCCGGGTGCCGTTGGGCCAGGGAGGGGCGTCTTCGCTGATAATTGCTTTGTTGGGAGGGCTGCTTTTATGCGGCTCTTTCTTTGTTTTTGGGTATATTTGTTCTTGTTGAATTGTTCTTGCGGATGGGCTGGGTACTTGGCTTTCCGCTGTTCTTTGTAGCCGTCTCGGCTTTGGTTGAGAGGAGACGATCTTTATGCGTATTGTGTTTATGGGTACGCCTGATTTTGCTGTGCCTTCGCTGACTTCGCTTGTTGAGGCTGGGAATGAGATTGCGCTTGTTATTACTCGTCCTGATGCTGTTCGTGGGCGTGGTAAGAAGCTTGAGCCGTCTCCTGTTAAGGCCAAGGCGCTTGAGCTGGGGTTGCCGGTTGTTGAGGCTAATCGTATGACGCCGGAGGTTATTGTGGCGCTCCGGGCTGCCCAGGCTGACATTTTCTGTGTGGCTGCCTATGGCTGTATTTTGCCGGATGAGGTGCTGCATATGGCGCCGCTTGGTATTGTGAATGTTCATGCGTCCTTGCTGCCTCGTTGGCGTGGGGCTGCTCCCATTCAGCGTGCGATTCTCGCTGGTGATGAGGTTGTTGGCGTTTCCATTATGCGTATTGGGCATGGTGTGGATACCGGTGCTTATTGCGCGCAGGCGTCGACCTCGGTTGCCGGTAAGCATGCTGAGGCGCTGACCATGGAGCTTGGTGAGCTTGGCGGCAAACTGCTTGCCGATACGCTTCCCTCGCTTGCCGATGGCTCGGCTGTTTGGACCGAGCAGGATGAGTCGTTCGTCACTCATGCTGCCAAGATTTCCAAGCAAGAGATGCGCTTGGATCCACAGATGGCAGCGCTCGATTGCGTGCGTCATGTGCTCGCTTCGTCCGATACCGCGCCTGCCCGTTGTGTGATTGCCGGCAAGACAGTTCGCGTGCTCGAGGCTGCGCCGGCTGATATGTCGCTTGGCGAGGGCGTTGTTGCCGTCAAGAGCAAGCGTGTTTATCTGGGCCTTTCCGATGGCGCGGTTGAACTGCTTGAGGTTAAGCCCGATGGCAAGCGTGCCATGGCTGCTTCTGCCTGGGCTGCCGGCCTGCAGGGTGCCGAACTTAGGTGGGGTGCACTGTCATGAGCAAGCTTTCTCCCGCGCGCAAGCTTGCGCTCGATGTGCTAATGGAGGCTGATCGCCGCGGCATGTATGCGCGTGATGTGCTGTCCTCCCGTGCTTCTGCCAAGGCCATTGACCAGCGCGATTCCGCTTTTGCCGCCCGCTTGGCGCTGGGTGTTGCCGCAACGCAGGGTATTTTGGACGAGCTGCTCGACCAGTTTCTTGATAAGCCTAAAAAGGTTGCGCCGCGTGTGCGCATGGCGCTTCGTATCTCGGCCTTCGAGATGCTCTATCTGCATACGCCTGGCCGCGTTGCCGTAAGTCAGGGTGTTGAGCTGGTGCGCAGCGGAGCTAAGTCTGCCGCCGGTTTGGCCAATGCCGTGCTGCATAAGGTCGCGGACAACGTTGAGGACTTTGCTACTGCGTCCGATGTGGATGAGTCTGAGCGACGCTTGGTTCGTCTGTCGCGCCTGATGGGTCTACCGCGTTGGCTGTGCGCTCGCATTATGGCATCGTTCGACACGCCAGAGGGTGCACTTAACTTTGCCGGCAATCTGGCCCCCGCGCCGCTGGCCCTGCATGAGAACGCCTTTGCGACCAAGCCCGATCCGTATATCTCCCAGCTCGTCGCGCCTGTCTTCCCGGGCTGCCATGCCCCGGTTGATGCCCAGGTTACCGTTGCTTCGGGTGTGTTTGAGCGTGCTGCCGCGGTGGCATCTGATCTCAATGCGCAGCTTATCGCCACAGCTGCCACGCGTCCTAGAAGTTGCCTTGAGATTGGTGCCGGTCGCGGTACCAAGACCTATGTGATGATGTGCCAGGCCAAGCGCGCCGGTTATGAGCGTCAGCATACGGCACTTGATCTTCATGACCGTAAGTGCGACCTGAATCTCGCTCGCCTGCATAAGGCCGGTATTCAGGGCGTTCGTACGGTTTCGGGTGATGCCTGCGAGCTTGATGAGGTGCTCACTTCGTTTGATGCCATGCTTGGCGAGCCGGTTAAGTTCGACACGGTCTTTATCGATACGCCGTGCTCGGGCACCGGCACCATGCGCCGTCACCCCGAGATTCCGTGGCGTCTGACCGAAAAGGATGTGACGGTTGAGCTGCCCAAACTGCAGTTGACGATGCTCAAAGAGGCTGCTGAGCGCGTGGCTGCCGGTGGCGAGCTCATCTATGCGACGTGCTCGGTCTTCGACGAGGAGAACACGCAGGTTGTGGACGCTTTCCTGAACTCTCCCGAGGGTGCCGGCTTTAGTGTGGCACCCCTTTCCGAGGCGCAGATTCTGCAACTTCCCGATTTCGCGCAGGCCAAGAAGCTCGTATCCGTACGCCAGAACGATCGAGGCCTCTTCCAAAGCGTGCCGGTAAACGCCGACTCCTACGACGGCCACTTCTGCGCCCGCCTGGTCCACAAGTAGCTACTAAGTTGCGGTGAAATAGGGATTGAATATAGGCTTCTAGCCGCCAAACAGTCCTTATTTCACCGCAACTCATAAGGAAACCTGGGTAGCTAAAGAAACGGCCCCGCGATCGGTGTCGGTCGCGGGGCCGTTTGGTTTCTAGTGGTTGTGCGGACAGTTGGCGCAGCAGCCGCTGGTGGCGTTGGTGCTGGAACCACCGCTTCGCTGGTCGGTGTTGTAGAAACCGCTGCCTTCGAACTTAATGCCGCTGGCCGAGAACGTCTTGGATGCCGGGGCACCGCAGCTAGGGCATACGACCTCGGGCGTCTCGGACATGGGGTGCTCAACCTCAAACACGTTGCCGCAGCTCGTGCACTTGTAATCGTAGCGCGCCATAATACTTCCTTTTCAGCACAAAGCGGGCAGATCGCTCTGCCCGCAAAAATTCAAACAGCTGTAACTGTACCCTATATCGGGGGTTTTATCACGCTTCGCCCCAGAATCTATGAGTGTTGCGCAGGAGCTTCGCAGTTTTCTCCTCGGCTGCAGCAACGTCGGCCTCGTCAGCCTGCCATGTCCAGTTGCCTGTGGCTACACCCGGCACGTTCATACGTGCATCGTCGCCCAGTCCCAGCACGTCCTGCAGCGGCATCATCACGAGCGGTGCACCGCTTGCCAGGGCATTGCCCATGAGCTCGCTTGCCAATGTAATGCCGCTCGGCTCATCGCCGCCTGCAAAGGAGCGCGTGCACCAGCCGGCAAGTGTCGAGGTGTCGTGCGTCGAGGTGTACAGGATCTTTCCCGGTGTGGGGTGAATTCCGCAACGAACGTCGTAGTCGCTAAACTCCAGCACGTCCATGCCGGGGAAGCCGCAGGTCGAAGCCATGGCGCGAACGCCGGGCGTCAGGTAACCCAGGTCCTCGGCGATAAAGTTGAGCGGACCCAGCTCTTCATAGGCGGTCTGGAACAGGTCCTTGCCCGGGCCTGCCAGCCAGCGGCCGTCGGCACAGGCCTTACCGGCGGGAATGCTAAAGTAGCTGTGGAAGCCCAGGAAGTGGTCCAGGCGCACGCGGTCGTAGAGCGAAAACGCACGGCGCAGGCGGTCGAGCCACCAGCGATAGCCGTTCTCCTTCATGCGATCCCATCGGAAGGTGGGGTTGCCCCACACCTGGCCCTCGGGCGCAAAGTTGTCGGGCGGCGCGCCCGAAATCTCAATCGCCTTGCCGGTATCGGACAGCCAGAAGTTCTCGGGCTCGCTCCACGCGTCGGCCGAATCGTCCGAGACATACATCGGGATATCGCCGATGACCTCGATGCCCTTCTTGTGCGCATAGTTCATGAGCTCGCACCAGGCAAGGTCAAAGCGATACTGCATGTACGCCTGCAGCTCGGCCTCGTCGTGGAAGCGCTTGTCATCGATCAGATACTCGTTGTAGCGCGCGACATCTGCTGGCCAATCGTGGCGCGACTCGCCCTCAAAGTACTTCTTAACGGCCATGTAGACGCAGTACTTCTCGAGCCAGTCGGCGTTGCGATGTTTAAACGCCGTGTACAGCGGGTCGGCATCCTCGCCGCCGTGAGCCTTCCATGCAGCAAAGTCGGCGGCCAGCTCCTCGTGACTCTCGGGTAGCAGATCAATATTGCCTGCAAAGGCCGAGGGGCCGGCGTAGGGGGAGCGGAAGAAGTCCGTGGGGTTGACGGGCAGGACTTGCCAGTAGCGCATGCCCATAGCGGCCAGATGGTCGATAAAGCGACGCGTGGGCGCACCGATTGTGCCGGGCTTGCCGTCATCGGTCGGAACCGAGGTGATGTGGCACACAACGCCCGCGCCATGATCGAGCGGCTCCTGCAGGCGCTTCTCGGCATGGTGATAGATGATCGAAGAGCCCAGCGGGTACAGGTCGAGCGTGACGGTACCGTTGTGGATCTCGCACTCGTGACCGCTGATCACGTCGCTCGCGCATTCGCCGAGCGCCGGAATCGTCACGCGGTGCGAATTGCGCAGACTGCGGTTGATGATAACCGTCGCGGCCTCGCCGTCTTTGCCCGTGCGGGTGTAAGCCAAGACTTCGTCGTTGAGCGCAAAGGCCTTGATCTCGCCATCGACCATAAAGGGCAGCGCACGGCGCACGGCAGACGCGTTCTTAACGATGGCCAGTGTGTCGAAGTCGTGGAGTTGGTCCTTGGTCGGCAGGGTACGGCGGTTGCCCGGATCGGTGAGGCCCTCCAAGCCGTATTCATCGCCGTAATAGATTGAGGGTACGCCCGGGAAGGTCATCTGCATGAGCGTCGCCAGCCAAAAACGGCTCTTGGCCAGACCCATCGAGTTCTCGTCCAGGCGCCATTTGCTGCGCTCGCTCTCGGGCAGCTGCGACTCGTCGGGGCCACCGCCGAGCACCGAGATGATGCGCGGACGGTCGTGGCTCGAAAGCAGATTGAGCGCGCAGGCCAGTGCCTCGCGCGGGTAGTTCTCGCGCAGGGTTTCGATATCCTCGGCTGCCTGGTAAGCGTTCTTGTAGCCCATCAAAAAGCCGATGACCATGTCGCGGAAGGGGTAGTCCATGGCGGAGTCGAGCTCCGAGCCCTGCAGATAGCGACGCAGGTGGCCATAGCTGATCTTGTTGGAAGCGTCCTCCCAGACTTCGCCGAGCAGCAGTGCGTCGGGCTTCTCGGCGAGCACGGCCTTTTTGATTTCGGCCAGGAAGTCGTCGGAAAGCTCGTCGGCCACATCGAGTCGCCAGCCATGGGCACCGGCGCGCAGCCATTTACGGATCACGCCGTCCTTGCCCAGGAGCCGCTCGCGCACCAGTTCGGAGCTCTCATTGATGGCGGGCATGTTGCCCACGCCCCACCAGCAGTCATACGAACCGTCCTCATGGAAGTAAAATGCATCGCGCCACGGCGAGTCCTCGCTCTGCCAAGCACCGACGCCGGGATAATTGCCGTAGCGGTTAAAGTAGATCGAGTCGTCGCCCGTATGGTTGAACACACCGTCTAGAATGATGGAAATGCCAAGCTTCTCGGCCGCCTCGCACAGCTCGGTAAAGTCCTGCTCGGTGCCCAGAATCGGGTCGATCTTGGTGTAGTCGGCCGTGTCGTAGCGGTGGTTGCTCGCGGCCTCAAAGATGGGGTTGAGGTAGATGGCCGTAAAGCCCAGCTCGGCAATGCGGGGCAGGTCATTTTGGATACCCTTGAGCGAGCCGCCGTAAAAATCCCAGGTCTTGATGGAGCCGTCTTCGGCACGCTCGTACTCGGGCGGTTCGTTCCAGTCCTCGACCATGCGGCGCTGGATTCCTTTGCGTGGTTTTTCAACTTCGGCAAGCGTGCGCTCGCGCCAGTTTTCATCGCGGGCATAGCGGTCGGGGAAGATCTGGTAGACCATGCCACGCTCGTACCACTCGGGACGAACTTTGCGGTGCTTGTAGACGGTGATCTGGAAGGACGGGACCTCGGCGTAGTTGTAAGTTACGCCCTCGCCACCGGTGCGACCCTGCGGTGCGCCCAGACGGACCTCGGGCTGGCCCTCGATGTTGCAGATAAAGCTGTACCAGATAAGACAGGGCTCGGCGCACTCAAGCTCTACGGTAAATATGCCGTCGCCCTCGTGCGTCATGGGATACAGAGATTCACCGATCTCATCGACCCAGGTGCGCAGCGTAAGCGTTGCCTGGTTGGGGTCGGCATCCTCCAAAATCACCGAGAGCGAAACGGAAGTTCCAGTGGTCACAGCGCCAAACGGAGTGCGAAACTGCGGCAGACGGCTGTTGTGAATCAATCTCATAATTCGGTCCAGTTCAATAGAATCACGGCCTGCGGGCCATGGGCTTTACGCACAGGATATAAGTATATATGTTGCACACAGGCTGTATAAACAGCATCCGTTTACCATCGGCGAACGGTTGTCCTAGAAAATCGTTTTACCAACTACCTACTGAGAAGGGGCGCCCGGTTGGAGCGCCCCTTACATAGGGTTTGATGAGGTTTTGGATCGTCTGTGGGCTAGCGGCGCTTGCGGGTGGCCGTTGCCTTACGGACGGAGGTCTTCTTGGTCGGAGCCTTTTCCTCAGTCTTAGCGGCGGGGGAGACCGGGGCCTCCTTGGCGGGCTCGGTCTTTGCCGTAGCCTTCGGAGCGGTCTTGACCTCAGCAGCCTTCGGAGTCGGCTCGGCCTTTACTGCGGGCTTGTCCTCGGCCTTACCCTCTGCTTTGGGAGCTGCAGCCTTGGTCGTGGTCTTCTTGGCCGTCGTCGCGGCGCGTTTGCGCGTGGTGGTCTTGGCGGCGGCCTTTACCTCGGGAGCAGCCTCGACCTCGTTGGCCTTCTTGGCAGCGGCGGTCGTGCGCTTGCGCGTGGTCGATGCCTTGGCAGTAGTTGCCTTGGCAGCGGTGGTCTTGCTCGCAGCGGCCTTCGTGGTCGTAGCCTTCTTAGCCGTTGCCTTGCGGGTCGTCGTCTTTTTGGTGGCAGGCTTCGCAGCGGGCTTCACCTCAGGCTCGGGCTCGGGAGCAGCCTCGACCTTCACCTCAGGATCGGCCTTAACGGGCTTAGCTTCAGCCGGCTTCTCCTCGACCTTGGGCTCCTCAGCAGCAGCGGGCTCCTTAACGGGCGCCGCAGGCTCGGCCTCATCAGCAACCGGCTCCTCTACGGCCGTAGCAGCCTCCACAGCCGCCGGGCGCTCAATCTCCGGGTGCATAAAGAAGTA
>CAJLCM010000053.1:0-14962 GCA_905205145.1 uncultured Collinsella sp. | reverse complement strand
CTGCGGGAGCGTGCCGTCAGCTCAATGTGTTCGGCTGAGATCGGAAATCAACCCACGTTCACCGGCCCTTCGGTCTAACGGATGGCACGGCGGGGAAAAATCAACTCGTCAAACGATTTAGCATTCGCAATTCCGGCTGCATCGCGCCGGCCACCATCGCATAGAATCGAGCCTCCATGGATACCCTCAACGATCTAAATGAGCGCGTCGACGCCTTCGTCGGCACCAGCTCCTTCGACACGCCTGCCGCGGCAAACGACCAAGCTCCCATCGATGTGCCCGCCGAGGTTCACGAGGACATCGTAGCCTCGGTCGATTTCTCCGAGGTCGAGCTCGCAGACGAGTTCACCGAGCCCCAGGTAGCCGTCACGCCCAACGGCCTGCTCCCTATGGAGCCCCTGCCCATCGACGGGCGTTTGCGCAAGGCGGCCCTCCGCATGCCCGACGAGATCGAGGAGGCCAGCGGCTTTACGCTCTTCGGCCGTCGTATCAAATCGCTCATCTACACCACCGACGTGGCTGTCATCCGCAACTCCAATGCCGATGCTGTCTTTGCCGTTTACCCCTTCACGCCGCAGCCGGCCATTACGCAGGCGCTGTTGACCGTCGCCGAGTGCCCGGTCTTTGTAGGCGTGGGCGGCGGCACCACCACCGGCAAGCGCTCCGTGCAGATGGCAGCCGTCTCCGAGATGCAGGGCGCGGCGGGCTGCGTGGTCAACTCCCCCGCTACTGCCGAGATGGTAGAGCACATCACCAACATCGCCGACATCCCCGTCATCGCCACGGTCGTTCGCTGCGACGACGATGCCCACGCCAAGGTGCGCGCCGGCGCCAAGATTCTCAACATCGCCGCCGGCAAGAACACGCCCCAGGTCCTACGCGAGCTGCGCGAGCACTATCCCAACCTGCCGCTCATCGCGCCGGGCGGCAAGACGCCCGAGAGCATCCGTGAAACCATCGCCGCCGGCGCCAACGCCATCATCTGGACGCCGCCTTCGGCCCAGCAGCTACAGACCGACATGATGCAGCGTTATCGCAAGATGAAGGAAGACGCCACACCTGTCATCTCGCGCGACGACGTGCCCATTATCGACCAGGTCGCCGCCGCCGAGGTCAGCCAAGTCGAGAACATGAATCCCGACGTGCCGATTCCCGACGAAGTCATCGAGCGCGTCGCTTCGATCCACGAGCGCGTCGAGGAGCATCGCGCCAACCGCGGCCTCAAGCCCTCGCTGCACGGCTTTTTCTTCCGCGGCAAGAAACACTAACCCCCAACAGCAAGGCCCGCCCCACAAACGTGAGGCGGGCCGTTTTCGTTTGAACAATCATGCGGCGACGTGATGGGGCAAATTAATCCACGCGCTTATCGCCCATAAAGAAGAGCGCCACCGTACCAGGTCCGGTGTGCGAACCGATCAGAGCACCGATATTGTTGATCTCAATCTTGCCTTTGAGCTGCGGAACTTGTTCCTCAATCAGCGCCGCAACGGCCTCGGCATCCTCGCGGCACGCCGAATGGGACAAGACGCACTTACCCGAATAATCCGCACCGTCCTGCACGTGTGCCATCATGGTCTTAGCCATCTCGGAAATCGCGCGCTTCTTAGTGCGAATCTTCTCACGTGGCGACAGCCCACCTTCGTAATCGACCGTCATAAGTGGGCAAATCTTAAGCGCCGTGCCGATAATCGCGCTCGCGGCCGAAATGCGACCGCCGCGCAGATAGCTCGACAGATCGGTCGAGAAGAACCAGTGGTGAAGGTTGAGTTTATGCTCCTCAATCCAAGCGGCCGTCTCGTCGAGTGAAGCCCCGCTATCGCGCACGTCGGCAGCATATTCCAGCAACAGGCCAAAGCCCGAAGACGCCCCCAGCGAATCGATGACGCGCACCTTGCCGCCCTGGGGATAGCGATCCGCGAGCATCTGCGCCGCAACGCAGGCCGATCCATACGTGCCCGAAATACCCGACGACAACGTCAGGTGCAGCACGTCTTTACCCTCGGCAACAAACGGCTCCCAAAACTCCTCGTACTCACCCACGCTCACCTGGGACGTCTTGGGCATGGCGCCCGCGGCAATCTGGGCAAAAAACTTGTCCGGCGTAATCGACTGATACAGATCGTCCGTATAGACAACATCGTCGATCTCGTAATGAAAACACACGACAGGGATATTGCGCGACTCAAAGAACTCACGGGTTCGATCGGCGGCGGATTCACAGGTCAGGACAAAATCACTCATATGAGGCTCCTTACTCATTGCTGCGCAAATTATCGCACAGTGAGCCTACATACGGTACATATGTCCACTATTTACCAAATCGAACCAAAAATAGCGAACATCTTTACCACCATCGTCTCCACCGACCCCACGCATAAATATCTGAGAAAACACCCTCTGTCGTCTCCACTCAACCGCCATATCTACCTCAACTAAATCGATTTACCAAACCGTTCAGCCGACAATTCAGCCGCTGGCGCAAAATCGAAACAAAAGCGGCGCATACTGATAAACGTTTGACGCTGTTTATCAGTTTTACCAGCTCCATCGGAAGGTGTTTCATGGTCGCATTCGATCGCAATCCGCAAGACTTTAAGTATCTGCGTCTGCTGTCGAGACAGTTTCCCACCGAGCAATCCGCGTTTACCGAGATCATCAATCTCTCGGCCATTCTCAACCTGCCCAAAGGCACCGAGCATTTTATGAGCGACGTGCACGGCGAGTACGAAGCCTTTATGCACATCCTCAACAACTGCTCGGGCGTCGTGCGCGAACATGTCGACGAGATCTTTGGCGACACGCTCACCTTTGACGAAAAGGGCGAGCTGTGCACGCTTATCTACTACCCGCGCGAGAAGATCGAGCTGGTCCGCAGCCGGCGCGAGGACTCGCCCACCTGGTACAAGACCATGCTCGACCAGCTCATTGTGGTCGCCCGCTCGCTTTCGAGCCGCTATACCCGCTCCAAGGTGCGTAAGGCCATCCCGCGCGATTACGCCTACATCATCGACGAGTTGCTGCACACGCATCCAGATGAGAACAACTATCGTGTGCGCTATCACGAGCGCATCGTTGAGTCCATCCTGGAGACCGCCAGCGCCGACGACTTTATCGAGTCGCTCGCCTCGCTCATCAAGCGCCTGGCCGTCGATCACTTGCACCTGGTGGGCGATATCTTCGACCGCGGCGGCGGTGCGGCCAAGATTATGGACCGCCTGCTCACCTACCATTCGCTCGACATTCAGTGGGGCAACCACGACCTGCTGTGGATGGGCGCTGCGGCCGGTGAGCCCGCCTGCATCGCCACGGTGTTGCGCAACAACCTACGCTACGACAACTACGAGATCCTCGAGAACGACTACGGCATCTCGCTGCGTGAGCTTGTCGCCTTTGCCGATGCCACCTACACCGCCGGTGAGTCCATCACCCCGCTGATCAAGGCCATCAACGTGCTGCTCTTTAAGCTCGAGGGCCAGATTATCCAGCGCCACCCCGAGTTCGATATGACCGACCGCCTGTTACTTGACAAGATCGACCACGACACCGGCACGGTCACGCTCGCCGACGGCAGCGTGTGGCCGCTCACGACCAACGACTTCCCCACCGTCGACCCGGCGGACCCCTACACGCTCACGTCTCAGGAGCAGCACATCATCGACAAGCTCGTGTCCGAGTTTGTCACCGCCGATCACCTGCATCGCCATATCGATTTCCTCTACACCCACGGCTCGATGTACAAGGTCGCCAACGGCAACCTGCTCTTCCACGGCTGCGTTCCGCTCAACGAAGACGGCACCTTTAGCAGCATGAACTGCCTGGGCACCTGGCACGCTGGCCGCGATTATCTCGATTTTTGCGACCACATCGCCCGCCGCGCGTGGCGCGTGGGCGACCGCGATGCCCTCGACTGGATGTGGTACCTGTGGATTGGCTTCAATTCACCCGCCAGCGGACGCCTGGTGCGTACCTTTGAGCGCGCCTATATCGCCGATAAGAGCACCTGGGTCGAGCCGATGGACCCGTACTTTACGCTTACCAAGTCGCCCTCGGTCTGCGACGACATCATGCGCGAGTTTGGCGTCGCGCCCATGGCATGCTCGCCGACCGGCCACATCATCAACGGCCACACGCCCGTTAAAACCACCAAGGGCGAGCAGCCCATCCGCGCCGAGGGCAAGCTGCTGGTCATCGATGGCGGCTTCTGCCGCGCTTACCATCCCAAGACGGGTATCGCCGGCTATACGCTCATCTCGAGCTCGCGCGGCTGCCGCCTCAAGTCGCACCGGGCCTTTACGACGGTTGCCGAGGCACTCACGCGCAACGTGGACATCGAAAGCGAGACCAACCGTTTTGACCAAGCGGACCGTCGCCGCATGGTGAGCGACACCGATACTGGCGCCAAGATCCGTAGCCAAATCCAAGACCTGCGTCAGCTGCTCGATGCGTATAGAAACGGTGCTATCGAGGAGCGCGCCTAGCACCACCCGCGGGGATTGGCTAAACTTGCTGAGTTTGTCATCCCCGCGGCGCTTCGGCGCCAGCTTAAGGCAGGTACCATGCAAAAGCTCCTTGCGCAGATCATGAAATTTGGCGTCGTCGGTGTCATTGCCACGGTTATCGACTTTGGCATTATGAATCTGCTCCACTACGGTCTGGGCCTCAACATCCTAATCGCCAACACCAGCGGCTTTATCATCTCACTCATCTTTAACTACCTCGCAAGCATGAAGTACGTGTTTGCGCACAAGGAAGGCATGAGCCGCCGCCGCGAGTTCATCATCTTTGTCGTGCTGTCCGTGATCGGTTTGGTGCTCAACGACGGCATCGTGCTGGCGCTCAACGCCGGCCTGGGACTCGAGGCCAATATCGCCAAGATCTGCGCCACCGCGCTTGTCATGGTCTACAACTTTGTGACCCGAAAAATCTTCCTGGAGGGCGACGAGACAAAATAGCTCGAAACCCCTGCAGCATTACGGCGCCCACGGACGACGCGCACTCAGCGCAGTATCGTCCGTGGGTGTCGCTCGTTTACGGGCAAATTTTCAACGTTTGCGGATTAGCTCTTGAAAATTTGGCGAGTTCATATAGTTCTTGGCAAAGACCTTACGTTTCCCTTGTAAAAGCTCTAAAGTATCCTCTGCTCGATTCATCAACGCATTGGATGTGATTACGTGCGCAAGGCGCTGGCACAACCTCATACCAAGCAGTTCCTCAAGTTTGCCGTCGTGGGTCTTATCTCCTTTGGCATCGACTGGGGCATGCTCATTGCGCTCGTCGAGCTGTTCCACCTCGACTTTTTGATGAGCACCACGGTTTCGTTTATCACGTCCGTCGTGGTCAACTACTGGCTCAGCATGAAGTACGTGTTCGACCACCGCAAAGGCATGAGCCGCAAGCGCGAGTTCACGATCTTCACCATCCTGTCGGTGATCGGCCTGGGCCTCAACGACCTGTACATGTTTGTGGGCGTCACGTTTTTGAGCATCGGCTACCAGGCCATGAAGGCCATCGCCACGTTCCTCGTCACCTGGTACAACTACTTCAGCCGCCGCTTCTTCCTCGAGGGCGCACGGTCGTAGTCGATTCACTATTTGCTTGAATGTATAACCGGTTGGAATTCCCGTTCCAACCGGTTTTTTGTTTGCCGAGAGACCCGGCGATCCAGTCCCATTCGCATGAAAAACGGGCGGCTCGGATGTTGGTCCGAACCGCCCGTCTGGCGCGCTATGTCGAGACCTCTAGCCTGTAACGTAATACCAGACTACGTTGTCGCCGTTTGAGAGAACGTAGTTACTACAGGCCGTCATGGGCGTTGTGCCGTTGACGGAGTACATCCACCCGCTCGTGCCGCCGTACTGTTTCTCGGCCAAACCACCAATCGCGGAAACATACGTGCCGTACGACGAGCCGTGTGCGTTGACAGAAAGGCCCAGCGCGCACAGGGCATCGTAAACGGTAGCGCCTTCGTTAAAGGTAAAGGTGCCACCAGAGGACACAGGATTGCCCACAGCACTCGATGTGACCGAAACCGTCACCGTTACGTAGTTGGACTCCTGCGAGCCGCCCTGACCGCCCGAGGAAGCGCTTCCGCCATTAGAGGATGAGGCTCCATCAGACGACTGACCACCGCCCGAAGAAGCACCGCCAGACACATTGGAAGTATCACCGGCTCCCGTATTTTGGGCAGCGGATTTATCGCCAGACTTCTTGCCGCCCCGGTCCTCGGACTTCTTGCTATCCGAGTTTTTGTCCGATTCCTCGTTTGAAGACTCGGAATCGTCCTTGGCGTCGTTCGAACCCTTGGGCTCGTCTTTTGCATCATTCGAAGATTTGGAATCCTTGGAACTAGCCTCGCCCGAAGCGGCAGACGAGCCAGACCCCTTGGTGTCCTTGGCGACGACGCTCTCCCCCGTCACGGTCTGAACGATCCAGTCAATGGACCAGGCGCCGCTCTCGGAAGGATGGACGAAGCCCAGCGAGACGACGATCAGAATGGTGCACGCGGCAGCAAGAACGCCAAGGAGCGCCTTGCGACGAGAGGCGGACGCCGCCGAAGCGGCGCCCTGTTGCTTTGCATCGTCGAACTGAATGAACGAGGAATCTGGTTGCTTGGGGTCAGCGTCCTTGGATTTATTGGACACAACCCTCACCTACCGACGTTTGGTGAACACGAACACGCCGACGATGGCGAGACCGATGACGCCGGCGGCAACGCCAACAATGGCGAGCGGGTTGGTGCCAGTCTCCTGCTCGGAAGCACTAGAGGACTTCTTAGCAGTGGTCGTAGAAGCAGCACCCGTATCGGACTTGGAATCGGACTTCTTGTCGGACTTGCTGTCCTTCTTGTCAGACTTCTTGTCAGACTTCTTCTCGTCCTTCTTATCGGACTTATCGGAGTCCTTCTTGTCGGACTTGTTGTCCTTGGTCTCGGTCTTGGTCGACACCGTCGTCTTGGTCGTCGGCTTATGACCCGGGGCGACAGCGCCGCCCTTCGAGCCGGAGCCGGAACCCGTGCCAGTGCCAGCGCCAGTGCCGGAACCAGTACCGGTACCAGAACCGCCGCCATTCGAAGCAGCGCCGCCATTACCGCCAGGGTTAACGGCATTCTTGGTCCACTTGGCATACAGCGTCAGATCGGCCGTCACCGGCGTGCTAAAGTCATACGCCTGCGTGCAAGCCTCATCGGTATACCAACCGCCGAAAGTGTAGCCATCGCGCGTCGGATCGGCCGGCTTGACCAGCTTGCCATCGGCCGTAGCAACAAACTTAGTGTCGCAAGCAGACCCGCCGTTGGAGTTAAAGGCAACCGTCCAAGACTCGACAGCTCCAAGTTTAAACAGCGTGCCCGAATCATTGATGTAGTAGAGATTGCCAGAAGCATCGGCAATGACCGGAGAGTCACAGTACTGGTAATGGCCAGCCGCATCATAAATCTGCGTCGCCTCTGCATCGCCGAGCGTATAGCGATACACGCCACCACCAGCAGAGTAGTTGACGTAATCCTTGCTATCCGCGCTGTTAACGGTGAAGTACACATAGGTCTTGCCGCCCTGAACACTCACCAGCGGAGTAGCAGCAATACCGTTGAGGCCAGCCGGCAGCGCCTTGCCGTCGGCAGCAGCGACCATCGTGGTCTTACCCGTCTTCAGGTTATAGAGAACCAGAGCAGAGCCAGTAGCCGTCTGTCCGCCGACAATCAGATTGTCACCAGACACCGCAGGGGCGCTCAGATTATTCGTAAGGCCCAGATCAACCGTCTTCTGTTCACTCAGCACGCCCTTCGCCGAAAGCGAAATCACATGGAGCTTTCCGTCGTGCGTCATCTGATAGAAGGTCGAACCATTGGACGGATCGGCAATGCAATCGGCATTTGCGACAGCGCCGAGCTTCATGGTCGAAACGACATCGCCCGTCGTCTTATCAATGCACTTAAGCGTACCCGCGCTCGTAGGAACGATGGCATACTTATCCGTCAAAGCCGCACCAGTCCAGTAATAGCCCTCGGCAGGGTCAATGTTCTGCCAAGAAACTTCGCCCGTGGCAATCTTAATGCGCATAAAGGAGCCGTTGCCGTAGGTCGCGTTGTAATTCTCGTCATACGAAATATCGACCGAGCCTACATAGACGTACTCGCCGTCCGAAACGACGGTGCAGGAGCTCTGCGTCAAGTCCGTCAAACCAGGCGTCAGCCACTTACAGATCAGCTTGTCTGCAGTAATCGCCTGGACCGCACCGCCGTTGAGCGGAACGATGATAAGGCCGTTGGTATAGATCGGACGAGAGGTATAGCTCACCTTGGAGGCAAGCGGCGCAGAGGCAACCTTTTTGCCCGTGGACGAATCGATCTTAATGAGCTCTTTCTCGGTCGCGATGTACACAAAGCCGTTAGCGATGACAGGCTCGCTGCAGTTGGCATACTGCTGACCAGACTCGGCCTTCCAATCGAAGGCCCACTTAAGACCGGCGGCCTGCGCAGGCGTCTTGGCATCCGTTACGGTCGAACCGTTGCCACTGTTGCCGTAGCCGGCCCACTCGGCATCCCAATCAGGAGTCGTCGCGCTCGGATCCACGACAATCTTGTCGGGATCGGGCATGGGCGAATTATCGGTGGTATAGGCAAGCGTGACCTTATCGCCGCTCTTGAGCGTAATCTGATTGGCGCAGAGTAAGGAGGGCTCTCCGTTGATATACAGATGCCAATATTTATTGGTCGCAGCATCCCAACCATACGGCTTGTGATCGAACGGCGAAGTAATGGAATTCAGGAACCAGTACTCACCACTCTGGGAGCCGTTGTACGCAACGCCCTTGGCCTTCAGAACTGCCTCAATAAGGTTCTGGGCCGTGGAGCCTTCGGGCAGAGAAACATTGCTTGCCGTGCCCCAACGCGTATTGTTCCCGTTGACATCGGGACCGATAACATCGGCGGATCCAAGCACCTGACCGGGGAGGGCATCGGCGTCAGCACCATACATAAAGGTGACGGCGTCACCCTCCTGGAGCTTGTAGGCACCGGCGCCAACGTCGGCGAACTTGCCATTTACGTAGAAGCGCCAATAGCTATTGGTCGCAGCATCATAGCCACAATAGGACTTACCATCGAAGGGCGAATAAATGCCGTTGAGGAACCAGCCCCAAGACGATTCGCCAGCATCGAGAGTAAGGCCGACCTGCTCAAGAAGATCCTTGGCAGTGGAGCCTGCCTTGAGACTCGTCTGACCCGTCGAAGCCCAAACCTGCTGCTTGCCGTCCTTGTCCTTACCGAGAACCTGAACAGAAGCATGGACAGAATCGGACGGCAACTGGTCGCCCCAGCCACCGTAGAACCACGTGACGGTATCGCCGGCATGGATGGTGACATTGTCCGCCGTATAGTCACTCGACTTGCCGTTGATAAACAGCTGCCAATAGGTCGAATAATCTTGGGGCGTACCCAGCTCAACACCGTTGTACTTAAGGCTCAGAATGAAGGAGCCCGCAGCAACGGCGTCAATGTCGTTCGCCTCGAGTGCGACCTTCGTAAGATCGAGCGCGCTCGAACCGGACGTCACCACATACTGCGCGTTGTCGACCCAGGTCTGAGTCTTACCCCGGGCATCGCGACCAATGACGGTCACATTTGCGGCAACCTGGTCCTTAACGACAGGGGACGAGCCACCAGCCGTATAGGCAAACTCAATCTTCTGCCCCTGGGTGAGCTTGACGCTGCTCGCGCCAACCGAGGAAGACGCGCCGTCGACGAACAGCTGCCAGTAGGCATAAGTCGTCGGATCGTAGGCAAGCGTGCGGCCATCGCTCGGGGATGTGATGCTTTCGAGGTAGAAACCGTATGCCGTGTTCGGATCGTACTTCGCCTTGAAGCCCGTCTTCTCCTGCAGCTTAATGAAGGCATCCGCAGCCGTCGCGCCCTCGTCGAGCTTGAGTTGCGTAGGTGCCACCCAGGTCTGAGCCTTGCCGTCGGCATCGGTGCCGATAATCGAGAACGAGACCTCGACTTGCTTCTTGGCGACATCGCCGGTTTCTGTCGGGTTCTCTGTCTGGACGGCAGCCGCGGCGGCAGATCCTGCTTGGCCAGCGGATGCCGTCGAAGACTGCTCGCTCGTGGCAGGGCTCTCCCCCGTCGTCGAGCCTTCGTCGCCAGTTGCTGCCTCTGTTGTGGCGGCACCAGCTGCAGGCGCGCCCTCGGAATCCGAAACCTCGGCGCCGCTCTGCTCAGCGGTACCGCCCGCAAGCGCTGCGTCCTCGCCCGGCGTCGCAGTCTGAGCCACAGCATCGGCAATGCCCTCGGCGCCCTCGGCCCACAGCTGAGACGGCGTGGTGCTAAAGGCCATCGCGAAGGCCAGGAATGCCACCAGGCCGCGCTTGGCTACGCCGCGCGCAATTGCGCCACGGCGATGCGAGACGCGCTGGCGCTCGTCCACAAACATATCCATTTGTCTCCTACTGTCTGTACTTGGAGCGTTGCCTTGAGACTGCCCCACGTCATCGCGCATGTTGCGCTCGAGTTCCCCCATCGGGGTCCCCCTTCCCTCCAGAGCCCTATGCACACCGGCGGCAAAAGCCGCAGCCGCATGCAAGACGGGAGGCGATCCGACTTAACCTTAACGACTCGAGCACGTCGTCCGATCTGCGACGCGAGCATCCCGAGCCAAGAGGAATTACGGTTACTGGTACAGCCGGGGACTTGCACCCCGATTCTCCCAAATGCGCAGGATAACCGCGCATTCGTGCGTCTCCGCACCACCATCTAGGCCATCGATTATTACCGTCAAAATGGTATCACGCAAAAGGGCCTCGCACGCAGGCGAAGCCCAAGGTAAAAGCTATTGTTTGCGATAGGAAAATGCGGTGACGGCCGCAGCCTCTAGTGCTTGCCGCCGTGACTGTTGAGCCAGATATTGCGGCCCAGCATAAGCGCCAGCACCAGCGCGCTCACGTAGCCCATAAAGCCAATGACTGGGATACCAAACACAACCGGCTCGATGCGCGCGTAGTACACCACCGACGAACCGATAAACAGACCGGCGATCACAATTGCCATCGACATGCGGTCGATAATTCCACCCAGCTGTCGCAGCGCCTTATCGCTGCTCATGATCTGCGTGTTTACCTTAAGCTGGCCGCGCGTAAGCATACGCGAAGCCAAGCCCAGATACTCGGCCGCCTCGAGCGAGCCTTTTGCCGCGCGATAGCTGCTCGCGGCAAGATCGCGGCTCATCTCGCGCATGCGGGCGTAGGTGCTCTTCTCGTTTTTGATGTGCGTCTGGATGATCTGGATCATGTTGACGTTGGGCATGTACTCGGTCAACAGGCCCTCGAGCGTCACCATGCCGCGGGCGAACATCGTCACCACGCTCGGCAGCTCAACGTCATTCTTACGCGCGAGGTTTAACAACGAGGTCAAAAACTCGCCGATATCCAGATCCTTCAGGTCAAGGCCCGCAAAGTCAGCCACGATAAAGTCCAAATCGGACAAAAAGGCCGAATGATCGAGCTCAGCCGAGTCGCCACGCGTCACGGCGAAGCGCATGAGCGAATCCTTGAGCTTGGGCACGTCGCCCTCGGCCACGGCGAAAATCATGTCCTTGACGATACCGCGGTCGTGGCTCGACATGCGTCCGACCATACCCAAGTCGATAAAGTAAACGATGCCGTCCTTGAGAATGATGTTTCCCGCATGCGGGTCAGCATGGAAAAAGCCGTCATCGAGCACCTGCGTCGAGTAGTCCTCGACAATCGCGGCACCGATCTTTTCCAAGTCATAGCCCTCGGCCACCAAGCGTTCAGGATCGGCGATCGAAATGCCGTCGACGTAGTCCATAACCACCACGTGTTCGGTGCACAGGTCCAGATAGGATTTAGGGCACGTCACGCCATGAACGCTCTTATGGAACTCGTAAAAGTCATTGAGGTTTTTGGCCTCGGCCAAAAAGTTGGTCTCCTCGCGAAACGAGGTCCACAGCTCCTCGACCACGCCGTGCAGGTCAACGAATTGATCGGTGTTGACGAACTTGGAAACGATACGCACCACCGAGCGGATGATATCGATGTCCTGCGCCATAACCTGCTGCGCACCGGGGCGCTGCACCTTGACGGCCACGTCCTCGCCCGTCACCAGACGAGCGCGGTGCACCTGCGCGAGCGATGCGCTACCAAGAGGATTGGGGTCGATCGCATCGAACATCTCCCCCAGGCGCAAGCCGTATTCCTCTTCCAAGCAGCGGAGCACTACCTCGTACGGCACCGGCTCCACGTCGGAGCGCAGACGACGCAGCTCGTCGCAAAAGCGTTGCGGCAGAATCTCGGACCGGTTGGCCAGAATCTGCCCCATCTTGACGAACATGGGGCCGAGCTCCTCGAGCAGGCGGCGCAAACGAACCGGCGTGAGGTTATCCCACACGCGGTACTTTTTGACCAGGCGAACAATCTGCCCGATGCGCTCGCGGCGACCCGCCGGCGTGAGCTGGTATTCCTCGTCCGGCGCCATCGCGTCGGGCTCCTCGGGCACCATATCGACAGCGCGCGGCTTCTTGCGAGCGCCCGAGACGACGGCGTCGACCTCATCGACAACCGCCGCCTCGTCACCCAAGGGATCTAGATTGTTGTAATCGGTGGTGGAATCTGCCATCTGCGCTGCTACTCAGCCTCTTCGGTATCCTTCGCATCGTCGGGCTCAACGGACTCGACGGGCACCGAGGTCACGTTGTCCTCGACCGAATCGACGATGTCGCGCACGTGGGCCAGGAAGGCCGTGCGCTCGGACGCGGTCATAACGCGGACGCGAGCAAGGATGAGCTCATCGAGCACGCGCTGGGCCGCGGTCTCGCCCTGCATGCCCAGACGCTCGGTCAGATCGGAGATGGTACCGCCGGCCTGCTCGAACATGTCGGACACACTGCGGGCGATATCGGGAGCGCCGGCGTCCTTGCGAACCTGCTCGCCCTTGGTATTAAGGTCGTCGAGAACCTTCTTGCCGCCTTCGACAGCAACGGCGGCAGCGCCAAAGCCCACGTTAATGGCGCCGTTAACAAGCTGATCGAGTTTCATAACCATGGTTGTCTCCAATCACAAACAACTGCATTGGCGTTCTTGTACCCAAGATTGAGCGAAAGCGACAAAGCGTTTTAGCGCTATTCAATCGACGGGAAATCCCTACCTCACGTTGTCGTTCATCGCGAAAGAGTTCTTCATGGCGCAGCTCGTGGTGTAGAGCACCTTGCCCAACAGGGCATCGGTCTCCACGCGCACGAGCTCGGCAAAGGCCTCGTTGGCGCGGGCGAGCTCGGCAGGCACCTCGGCCTCGGGCAGCGCGGCTACGACAGCGTCAACGTCGTGAATCTGCTTGTGGCCCATGCCGCCGACCTTCTCCTGGTAGTCCTCCACAGCGCGGCCGCACTCATGGAAACGGACGTCAGCCAGGGCGCCGATCAGGCGGTTGGCCCAGTAGAAGTTTTCGGACGTCACGCGAGCCTGCGTGTCGGCATAGTACTCGGGCATGGTCTCGACGTTGGCGTACAGCGGAACCAGCGCGTTAAACGAGTTGGAACCAAAGGCCATCCACTGTACGGCACGGTAGGCCGGCTGCGCATAGGGGCGCAGCTGCAGCACGGCGAGCTGGCTGTTGCGATTGATGCCGATGGGGCGATAGGCGCCGCGCGTGGCGGGCGTGCCCTTGCTGCCGTAACAGTCGTACTCCGTGCCCTGGTAGTGGCTCGAAAGCACGTACTTGATGTCCTCGATGGTCACCTTACGCTCGGACACGCGGCTCCAGGGGATATCGTCGCTCTCGGGCGTGTAGTCGGCGTCGGGGCCGTCCCACACGTCGCCGGGGTTGAGGCAGCGCTGCATGTACCAGGCGCGCGGCGTGTTGTAGACATGGTCGCTGTCGCTGTGCGAGCCAAAGGCCTCGCGCGGGTTAAAGACCGTTGCCGGACCGTCGCCCTCGACGCCCAACGTCAGGTCCAGATGCCACTCGGCCATCCAGGAGCGCAGGTCGGCCGAGCACATGTGGTCGGTCTGGGCGCCCTCGGCGTCGTCTAGGTCAAAGCTGTCGATACCCAGCTGGTTGGGCATGGTCACATAGGCGTCATCAGGCACACGCTTGGCGATCCAGTGGTGGCCGCCGATGGTCTCGAGCCACCAGATCTCGTCCACGTCACTAAAGGCGATGCCGTTGTTCTCGTAGGTGCCGTAGCGCTCGAGCAGGTCGCCCAGGATACGAACGCCGTCGCGGGCGGACTTGGCGTACGGCAGGACCAGGGTCACCATATCCTCCTCGCCCAGGCCACCAGGTTGCGCCGGCACATAGCCGTCCTCACCCTCGTTGCCCTTGGCGGGTACGTAGTCGACGAGCGGGTCGGCACCGCGGACGCGCTCGTTGGTGGTGAGCGTCTCGGTTGCGGACATGCCCACATTGAGCTCGTTGAAACCGGCCTCGGCCCAGATGCCGTGGCCCGGGACAACATCGGGGACGCTCGTGTAGCGCATGGGGTTATTGGGCAGTTCAACGGTCAGGTGGCTCAGGACGCTTGTGTAGACGCGCGGCTGCTCGTCGGGATGCACCACGCGCATACGTTTGGGCTCAAACACCCCGTTGGACGAGTCCTCGTTACGCGCGACCAGGGTCGACCCGTCGTAGCTTGCGTTTTTACCGACCAGAATCGTTGTGCACGGCATGCGCATCCTCCTTGAGCGAAGAAATCAAACGGCAACAGTGTATCGCTTCGACGCAAAAAGGGCGAAACCGCAACCCTTCAGGACCCCTCGGGACCCCTGTGTGCGAAAATGCCTATTTCGATGCGCGCTCGGCCGCTTCGATCACGTGTTTGGCGAGAATCGCCGTTGTCACGGCGCCCACGCCGCCCGGCACGGGGGTGATGGCACCAACAACCGGCTCCACAGCATCAAAATCGACGTCCCCGACCAGCTTGCCAGCGTCCTCATCCCAGTTAATGCCCACATC
>CAJLCM010000052.1:0-15065 GCA_905205145.1 uncultured Collinsella sp. | reverse complement strand
ATACGAGATGCTACCGTGACTGGAGTTCAGACGTGTGCTCTTCCGATCTACCGCACGGGCGAATGGACGCAGGATTCCGAGGGCTTTTGGCGCGATTCCGATGGCTACTACGTCGTGGCCGCGGGTGATAAAGCTCAGGGCTCCACGTTTACCGGTTCCAAGGGCGAGTGCAAGGTCTATGACTCCGGCTGCGCAGCCGGAACCACCGACTACTACACCGGTTGGTAATTTTTCTGCATCACGGATATTTGGCGGATGGGCGTCTTTACCGAGCTTTAGGGCAACGTAAGGACGCCCGTTCTATGTATGCGTTTGAGCTAACAGAGCCCTTACCGTGACGGTACGTCGCGCATATGGGCGCGGGGCACACTAGTTCATGAGAAATAAGGTCTTTCTCGTGGAGGAAGTGGTCTTGTGAACGCTCGAGATATTGCCATTGCCGCCGTCGCATTGGTGCTTGGCTGCCTTGGTCCTACGGCCGCGCTCGTTGCGGGCATGCAGGGGTCTTGTGGGGCTGCCTCTATCGTGGTCAGTGCGTTGGTCGCGGCCGCACTGCTGGGAAGTGCGGGTGTAGTCCTTTGTCGCGACGATGAGGACCAGGCGTCGGAGTCGCAGCTCTAACCGTCGGGACATCGACTACTGGTTATAGATGAAGATGAAAGCCGCCGTAAGGGGAGTGCTCCTTGTGGCGGCTTTGCTTTTGAGCCTGTTGACGTGGTGAGCCGGGCGCTACCAGCTTTTCTCGATATCGCGGATGCGCTGATAGAGCCAATCGTTTTGCGGCACTTGGATATCGTGTTTGGCGGCCAGGCGGCAAATGGTGCCCGCGAACTCCTCGACTTCGGTTTTTCGTTGTGCGATGCGGTCCTGTGCCATCGAGGGCATACCGGCGGGGTCGATTCCCTCGATGAGGTGCACCATCTGCGTCAGGTCTGCCTCGGTCAGCTCAATGCCCTCGGCGTTGGCGACCGCAAGCGTTTCGCGCATGGCAGAAACAAAGCAGCGACGCTGCTCGGAGCCCGGCTCCGTGGCGCTTCCGTAGGTCCCGCCGTAGGCCATGCACGTCTGGTTGATGCCGTCGTTGAGCATGAGTTTGGCCCACATGCGGTGCGCAATGTCGCTCTCGACGGTATGGGCGATGCCGCAGCGCGTGTAGAGCTCGTCGATGGCGGTGACGGTTGCGAGCTCGGTGCCGGCCGCCGCGCCAAAGCGGATTTCGCCCGCATTGGTAAAGGTGAGCTCTCCGTTGAGGAACACGGCGTCCATGCCCTGGCAAATGCCAAGAACGGTATGCTCCCAGCCAAAGCGCTCGGCAATCTTCTGCTCGCTCGTAATGCCGTTGCACAGCGAGGCGATGAGCGTATTGGGTCCCACGACACGCTCCATAGTCTTGAGTGCTTGGTTGAGTCCAGTCGTCTTGACCGTGAGAATGACCAGATCGGCGGGCGTTGCCTCGCTGGCGCGGACGGATTTGAGCGCACAGGGCTCGCCGTTGACCGTAAGGGCGTCGCCTGCGTGACGCTCGAAACGGGCGTCGTCCATAATGTATTCGACGGCATCGTTGCCGAGCGCCTGGGCAATCATACTGCCATAGAGTAGGCCTACACCGCCTTTGCCGATAAAAGCAACCTTGTTGATCTGCACGTGAATCATCTCCTCACAAAAAGGCGCCCGCGTGCGGGGCGCCTGGTGGATTGTATGCCGCTGGAGCATGTAGCGTGCACCGGAGGCGGAATTAAGAAGAACAAACGCATGGGAACTTATGCCGCGGGGCAGACCGCAAAAACGCGCGCGGGGTATCCAGCGCCATCGCGCACCTTGGGGAAGGTGCAGAAGATGACGGCGCCTGTGGCGGGAAGCTCGTCCAGATGGTCCATGACCTCGATCTGATAGCGGTCGACCGAGAGGATGTACTGCTCGCCGGGGTAGGGGTAGGCGTCCTCACGTGTGGTCACGGTCGCCTCCTTTCATCGGGCTTTTTGCTGATGTTAAAGCGGTGTCGTGACGGCTCGATTTCTGCTACGTTACGATACATTCTCGATTGCGATTCCACGATGTTTCGGCTGCGTGACCATTGTGTTTCGCCTTGCCGGGGCGCTGATGGCGAAGGGAGGGGCCGTGCAATACCGTGTTGACCCCAAAAGTGGTAACCGAATATCCGCTCTGGGTCTGGGCTGCATGAGGTTTCCCGGTGCGCCGGGACACCCCGATGCGAAGACGGCCGATGCCATCATCTCCCGTGCGGTAGAGCAGGGGATTAATTATCTGGATACCGCGTATCTTTATCCCGGTAACGAGGTGTGCGTGGGCGCCTCACTTGAGCGCTTGGGGCTGCGTGACCGGGTGTTGCTGGCGACTAAGTTGCCGCACGCTTCGTGCAAGTGCGCAGAGGATTTCGATCGGTTCTTCGACGAGCAGCTGCGCCGTTTGCGGACTGACCATATCGACTATTACCTTATGCACAACATCACCTCGCCCGCGCAGTGGGAGCGCGTGGTAGCGTTGGGTATCGAGGACTGGATTGCGCACCAAAAGGCTGCGGGGCGTATTCGCCAGATAGGTTTTTCGTACCACGGCAGCGCGGCGGACTTCCTCACGATGCTTGACGCGTATAACTGGGACTTTTGCCAGATCCAGTACAACTACGCTGGAGAGCGCTACCAAGCGGGAACGGCGGGACTCATGGCAGCCGCCGAGCGCGGGCTCGCGGTGTTTGTGATGGAACCGCTTTTGGGTGGACGCCTGGCGGGCAAACTGCCTCCGCGGGCCCGCGCCGTGCTCGATGACGTACGCGATCCGTACCTGAAGACGCCGGCTGCTTGGGGCCTTTCGTGGGTGTGGAACCATCCTCAAGTCACGATGCTGCTTTCGGGCATGACCGATACCGCGCAGGTGGACGAGAACGCGGCGTTGGCGGATCGCGCACTGCCGGATTCGATGACGACAGAGCAGCTCGATACCATCGCGCGTGTGCTGGGAGAGTTTGAGAAATCGAATCGCGTGCCCTGCACGGGGTGCGACTACTGCATGCCGTGCCCCAAGGGCATCAATATTCCCGGCTGCTTCGGCGCCTACAACGCGAGCTACGCGCATAGTTGGTTTACGGGGCTGTCTCAATACTTTACGGCGAGCGCGGTGCGGACGAACGAGCCCAAGCTGGTGAGCAATTGCGTCAAGTGCGGCAAATGCGCACGTCACTGCCCGCAGCACATCGATATTCCCGAGCGTCTCGACGATGTGCACCGACGTTTCCAGCCTGGCCCCGTAACGGCCGCACTTAAAGCCTTTTGCAAAACGCGCTCCTGATGCCCCTTTTATAACTTGCGGTGGAATAGTTCCTGTTTGCGGCAGAATAGGGGCCAAACAGGAACTATTTCACCGCAACTGAAGGGGGCTGTCGTGGGTCATCGAGATTCATGTGATGATTTGCGTGAGGTTCGTTGGGGCGTTTTGGGCGCCGGGCACATTTCGCATCGATTTGCATCGTCGCTCAAGGAGGTGGACGGGGCACGGCTTGTGGCTGCGGCCGGCCGCACTCCTGCACATGTCGAGGAATTTTGCCGAGCGTTTTCGATCGATGCTGCGCATGGCCATGCCTCGGTCGACAATAACGGCGACGCGGCTTATGGCGCGCTGATTGCCGACCCCGATGTCGACGCAATCTACTTGGCTCTTCCGCATGGCATGCATACGCGTTGGGCCTGTCGCGCGCTGCGCGCCGGAAAGGCCGTGCTGTGCGAAAAGCCGGCCGTTTTGAGTGAGGAAGAGGCTCTCTCGATTGCCTCCATCTCTCGCGAGCGCGGCGTGCTGTTTATGGAGGCGATGAAGAATCGGTTTTGCCCGATGCGCACTCGCGTGAAGGACTTGCTTGCGTCGGGTGAGCTTGGCCGTATTGTCTCGATTGAAAGCGTGCAAAAGCTCGATTACGGCGAGTCTCCTTCGGGCTATCTGCTTGATCCGTTGCAGGGCGGCTGTCTATATGACATGGGCTGCTATGCGGTTGGTTGGTTTGAGGATTTGCTCGCGGGCGCGTGCGAGGTTTCGTCCCGTGAAGTTCGCTGGCGTGACGTATCGGGCGGTCGCGTCGATTGGGCCGACGAGATCCATATGAGCGTCGGCGGTATACCCATTCATATGGTGTGCGACGGCAAAGCAACATATGAAAGCCGCTTAACGATTGCCTGTGAGCGGGGTTCGTTGGAAATCGAGCGTCTCCATCGCCCCGAGCTCGCCCATGTGAAGTACTCCGACGGGCGAACGCTCGAAATAAATGCCCCGTTTGAGGTCGATGATTTCTACGGCGAAATCCAGCATGCGACGCAGCTCATTCAGGCGGGGAAACTCGAAAGCCCCATCATGTCCCTAGCCGCCACGCAGCGCTGCGCGCACATCATCGATGCAATCCGTCTAGCCCTCTAGGACTTGGCGCTGACGCGTAGGGGATCATGACGCCGGCGCCCGTGGTGCCTGGCGGCCCACATCTCTGATGCCCCTTTTATAACTTGCGGTGGAATACGGTCTGTTTGCGCCAAAATAAGGCACCAATAGACCGTATTTCACCGCAACTGATGAGGGGGAGTTGGAGATGCTGACGATCGGGTGCCATCTTTCGACGACGAAGGGCTATCGGGCGATGGGGGAGACGGCGTTGTCCATTGGCGCCAATACCTTTGCGTTCTTTACGCGCAACCCGCGCGGTGGCAAGGCAAAAGACCTTGACATGGATGACGTGGCGGCCCTGCGCGAGCTTATGGAGCAAAACGACTTTGGCCCGCTCGTGGCTCATGCCCCGTATACCTATAACCCCTGCTCCGCTAAGGAGCGGGCGCGCGAGTTTGCCCTGGAGGCCATGGCCGAGGATCTGCAGCGCATGGAAGCGCTGCCCGGCAACTACTACAATTTTCATCCCGGTGCGCATGTGGGACAGGGGGCAGACGTCGGCATTCAGATGATTGTCGACACGCTGTGCCAGGTGATGTTTGAGGGACAGCAGACGACGGTATTGCTTGAGACCATGGCAGGCAAGGGCACCGAGGTGGGCCGTAGCTTTGAAGAACTGGCGTGCATTATCGAGGGCGTTGCCGCCAAGTGCCCAGAGCTGTCCGATAAGCTGGGCGTTTGTTTGGACACCTGCCATGTGAGCGATGCCGGCTACGACATCATCCATGATCTGGACGGCGTACTCGACGAGTTTGACCGCGTGGTGGGTATCGATCGCTTGCATGCCGTACACATCAACGATTCGAAGAACCCTTGTGGCGCCCATAAAGATCGTCACGAGTGCATCGGCAAGGGATACCTTGGCAGCGAGGAATTTGGTGGCGGTATGCAGGTTATGCAGAATATTGTATCGAATGGCCGTTTGTGTTCGCTGCCGTTTATTTTGGAGACTCCGAACGAACTTGCAGGTTATGCAGCTGAAATTAGATTATTAAGGTCATTGCAGCAGTAATGACTGTCACAAAGTAGAGTATTCCATTCACGTTATGGGTTTGTTTCAATCAGTTTTCTCATTGCAGATTCGTAATTCCAGGTGCATAATAGCCAACAGTTTTTGCAGGCCTCTGAATCAAACGAGGTCACCGGAAGGAGACTGATTATGAAGCTCAAGAAGCTTGGCGCATTTGCCGCCACGGGTGCCATGGCGCTCGCCCTCGCACTGACGGGCTGCGGCTCGTCCAACGCCACCTCTGGTTCTGATGCCGGTTCCAGCAGCTCTGACGACGCTAAGGTCGAGAAGGTCGACGGCTCCAAGGAGTACGCGCTCGTCAAGGATGGTACGCTGACCGTCGGCACCTCTGCCGAGTACGCTCCGTTTGAGTACAAGGATGACAACGGCGATTATCAGGGCTTTGACCTTGAGCTCATCAAGGCCATCGGCGACAAGCTGGGCCTGGATGTCGAGTATGTCAACAATGACTTTGACACGCTGGTTCCGGGTGTCGCTTCGGGCGCCAAGTATGACGTTTCCATTGCGGCTATCACCGACACGCCCGAGCGTGAGAAGGAAGTCACTTTCTCTGATTCCTACTACATGGACGATCAGGCTATTGTGACCAAGGTCGATAACACCGACATCACGGCCGATAACTACAGCGAGAAGCTCAACAGCGCCGACGCTACCATCATCGTCCAGTCTGGCTCGACCGCCGAGGCCTTTGCCCAGGAGAACTTCCCCAAGGCCAAGATCGTCCCCTACAAGGACGCTACCGAGTGCTTCAGCGCCCTGCAGTCCGATAAGGGCGACGCCGTAGTCACCAACCGCTCCGTTGCCAGCCAGCTGACCGCTGAGCAGTTCAACACCTGCCAGACTATCAAGCAGATCAGCACCGGCGAGGAGTACGCCATCGCCATCAACCAGGGCAACACCAAGCTCAAGGACGACATCAACCAGGCCATCAAGGACCTGACCGACGACGGTACCGTTGACGCCCTCATGGCTAAGTACAACATCAAGTAAATAGATGCTTGATTGCGCGTAGGCCCTTTCCGTTTTGCGGAGAGGGCCTTTGCGCTTCTCTCGACGGAGAGTGTTTCCGTCTCGTTTTGCCGGCAACTTCTACGATAGGAGCCACCTTGTCTCGATTGAACGAAGGGGCCGCGGAGCAGCGTTTTTCACTGCCCGCCTTGCTCCAAAAGCTAGTCTGCGTCATGGCCGTGGCGCTCGCGCTGGTGTGCGCGGGGGCATATGCGCCCACGACCGCCCAGGCGCTTGAGACCGCAAAGATTACCGCCCGACCCAACACCGGTTCGGGCAGCGCTGTGGTTGGCGGCACCGAGACGCGCATCACCTGGGAAGTTCAGGCCGATGCCGACGAGGAGCTGAGCGGTCTTTCGCTGACGTTTGTCGACGGCACGACGTTTGGTACCGATGACACGCGATTGACGATGCTCTCGGGCGAGGACCTCATGGATCGTACGCCCATGAAGCCCACGTGCAAGGCTGACGGCCAGACGCTCAAGATCGACTTTGGCGAGACGGCGCCTGCCGGCGGCTATTTCCGTGTCGAGGTTTACGGCGTGACGTTTCCCGTCGAGGGAGGCGATGAGGCCTTCAGCGGTACCTATACGCTCGCCGACGGGTCGACCAAGAAGATCTCCAAGATTCCGTCGGTGGAGATCAAGGGCGTGACGGCATTCGATAATTTCCTGGCCGATCTTAAGGAGCAGCCGTGGGTCGAGGCGTGGAACTCCAATATGTTTCTCCGCCTGTTCTTGAACCCGGTCATTTTGGTTCAAAGCCTGCCGATCGTCTTTAAGGGCTTCCTTATGTCGCTCTCGATCGTGCTCGTGGCGTTTCCGCTGGCGATTCCCTTTGGCTTTGCCCTGTCGCTTATGCGCATCTCCAAGTCGCGCATCCTGCGCTGCCTCGCCGGCATCTACGTGAATATCATTCGCGGTACGCCGGCGTTCCTGCAGATCTATATCGCGTTCTTCGGTCTGCCGTTGGCCGGCGTCAAGGTGGACGACTATGTTTTGGGCGTTATCGTCATGGCCGTGAACTCGTCTGCGTACCTGTGCGAGATCTTCCGTGCCGGTATTCAATCGATCCCCAAGGGCCAAAACGAGGCTGCTCGCTCTCTGGGCATGAATGCCTTCCAGACGCTGCTCTACGTTATGATTCCGCAGACGTTCCGCAATGTTTTGCCTACGCTGACCAGCGAGTTTATCTTGCTTTACAAGGATACGTCGCTGCTTGCCGCCGTGGGTGTGGTCGAAATCGTCATGAACGCCCGTACCATCGTGGCCACGACGGGCTCCATTACACCGTACGTGGTTGCCGCCCTGTTCTATCTGGTCATCACCCTGCCGCTCGCTCGCTTGGTGAGCGGTCTTGAGGCGAGGCTTTTGGGTACGACCGAGACCAAGAAGAAGCGTCCCGCTAAGAGCGCCGGACAGGTTGTCGCGACGCCTGCCGATCACATCGCCGGTCTGTAAGGAGGTCCTATCATGAGCGAAACCAATAACTCGAACGAGGTCGTCGTCAGCATTAAGAACCTCCAGAAGGCCTTTGGCGATAACGTGGTCCTGCGCGATATCGATCTGGATGTGCATAAGGGCGAGGTCGTCGTAGTTCTGGGTCCTTCGGGCTCGGGCAAGTCGACGATGCTTCGCTGCATCAATCGTCTGGAGCATCCTACGAGTGGTTCGATTGTCGTCGAGGGCGTGGATGTGTGCGCCAAGGGCGTTGACCTCAATAAGGTGCGTACGCACTTGGGCATGGTGTTTCAGCAGTTCAACCTGTTCCCGCACCTGTCGGTCAAAAAGAACGTCATGCTTGCGCAGCAAAAGGTGCTCAAGCGCAGCAAGGAAGAGGCCGAGAAGATCGCCGTCGAGGAGCTGACCAAGGTCGGTCTTTCCGAGCGTATCGACTTTATGCCGAGCCAGCTCTCGGGCGGCCAGCAGCAGCGCGTTGCCATCGCCCGCGCCCTGTCGATGAACCCTCACGTTATGCTCTTTGACGAGGCCACGTCGGCGCTCGATCCCGAGCTGGTTCGCGACGTTCTGGGTGTCATGCGCGACCTGGCACGCGATGGCATGACCATGATTGTCGTGACGCACGAGATGGGCTTTGCCCGCGACGTCGCCGACCGCGTCGTCTTTATGGACGGCGGCGTCATTGTGGAAGAGGGTACGCCGAGCGAGGTCTTCGACCACCCCAAGAGCGAGCGCACCAAGGCGTTCTTGGGCAATATCTCGTAGCCGGTTGATGTAACTGCCGTTATAAAAGAGCGGGGGCTGGACTTGAATCCAGCCCCCGCTCTTTTGTAGGGATGAGGATGCGCTTTGATGCAGGCTCTTTTGGAGGCCCTGGGTTCGTTACGCGAGCTCGGCTCCGAGGGCCTTGCAAGCGGTCTCGCCCTCATCATCGGGCGCATCGTAGCAAATGACGGAATCGACGACGTTGACGCCTGCCTCATCGGCATCGGCCTTCCAGTTGTCCATCCACTCGCCCTCGGCCCACGAATAAGAGCCAAAGAGGACGACCTTCTTGTCACCGAGGGTCTCCTTGACCTCGTCCCACATAGGCTGGAACTCGTCATACTCAAGCTCCTCGGAACCCATGGCGGGGCAGCCGAAGGCAATGGCGTCATAGTTGGCGGCCTTGTCTGCGGAGAAGTCGGCGCAGGAGATGACCTCTGCCTCGGCGCCGGCACCGGTTGCGCCCTCGGCAACGAAGTTTGCCATGGCCTCGGTGTTGCCTGTACCGCTCCAGTAGACGACTGCGATCTTGCTCATATGTCTTCCTTTCGGTTGTGCGGCGTGCGGCCGCGTTTTGTATGCTCTATCGGGTTGCCTGGACAAGTTGTCCCAGGGTGCAGCCCTGTTGATAGATGTAGGTAAGGTATTGCGTGCATGTGCGATAGGAATCGAAGGTCGTGAGCGCCTGCTCAACGTTTGTGTATACCTTCCATGCGCCAAAGACCTTATAGTTTTCGCCGTGCTGGACGATAAACTGATGGACATCTTCGTAGGGATAGCCCAAAAAATAGCCAATTTCGTGGGGGAACTCGCACATGCACCCCGTATCGCAGTGCCTATTTCGCGCGAGTGCGCAGACGCTGCCGTCATAGGCGCTTTCTGCGGCATTGCTGCTTGCCAGCGTGATGCGCGCGGCGAGATGCACCAGTGATGCGGGCAGGTTGTGGACATCGTAACCTTCGGCGGCAAGCGCCGTCGTGGCGCGGGGGTCGGAGAGGTATCGCATGAGGTCCGCAGGGCGGTACACATAGATGAGCGCTCCGCAGGGGCGCCAGACCAAAACGCTCATATGGATCCCGAGTGGCTGGAGCTCGCGGTTGCATTGGGCTATGACGGCGAGCAGGCGAGAGCGTCGCCCTTCGATATGGGCGGCGCCGGGTTTTCCGTTTTGGTTGGCGTAAACGCCGGGATAGGTAAAGAGCGATGCCGGCTTGATACCTGCGAGCGTAGGGGAGCAGTTGCGCACGACAGCCGTTTGGTATGTTGGGATGTCAATGGTTCGAGTCACGATGCCCCTTTCGGGTCCTCAGTTGTTAGCCTAGGAAAACTTATACACGAAAGTAAGCCATGGTCAACAAAAAAGTTTGAAGAGGGAAACTAATTGACCGAACAGACATGATTTTGGGTTAAGATGGGGACACCCCATGGGGGTATCTAGATAGGGCTACTTGAAAGGGGAACGCATGAGTGACTTGCTCAGCCCTGCGAATCTCATCGTGCTGGCCGTCATTGCCGTCGGCATGTTTTTTGGACTGCGTCGCATTGCCGCTTCGACACATGGGAAGAGTTGTTGCAGCGATGGTGCGAGCGGCAAGAAGGCCAAAAAGGTTGTTGTGGTGGATACCGATGCGTCACACTATCCCTATAGCGATGAGCTGCTCATCGGCGGCATGAGCTGTGACGGCTGCGCTCAGAACGTAGCCAATGCCCTCAATGCACTGGATGGCGTGTGGGCAACGGTGACGTATGCGGACCACACGGCACGCGTGCGCTCTAAGCAGCCGGTTGATCGTGATGTCCTCGAGACGGCCGTGAAAGACGCGGGCTACTACGTCATGACGCTGTAAGCGTCGCTCTGGATGCGCTTCCTTGGCTAGGCTCGTCCGCGCAGTTCGATGTCTTGGATGCCGTCGAAGTCGATGGCGATGTCTCGGAGCTTGAGGAGCTTGAAGGCGGGGAGCGCCTCGTCGAGGATGCCGGTGCGGCTGCGATAGCCGTATGTATCGTAATAGGTGACACGAACCAAGTCGCCACGTTTGAGACCCTCGAGTTTTTTAGAAAGCACGAGGGCTTTTTCTTCCGTGAGCTCACGTTTTGGCTCGATGGTGATTTCCTGCTTGCGCACGAGTTCGTAGTATCCCGTGAGGGCGGCAAAGGGCATAAACTGTGCGGCGCGGTTGGCGCGCACGGCACCGTTGGCAGTGAGGTTGGGGTCGGCGGCGCGGCGTCTGCCCTCGGGGTCCGCCAAGCGCTCGAAGGCGGTCGGCGGGCGCACGGGCTGTTGTTTGGGTTTAGGCACGGTGTCCTCCAACTTGTTCGTTGCGTTCGCGCGCGGTGGCGCCGGCGGTAAAGCTTAATCCCTTGACGAGCGCGTTCTTGCCGTACTTGCCTTTCACGGCCAGGACGGTGCGCGCCAGGTCGCGCTCGCGCTCATCGGCCTCGATATCGCTGAATAGATCGATGGTGGCAAATTCCTCGGGCATGAGGTTGCCAAATCCCAGGTTGATGCGCTTGACCGGTCGTTTGGGATCGACAGTCTGCGCCCAGAGCTCATCGAAATAGCCCATGATCTTCTTAAACGAATTGGTACGCTCGCTCAGCTTTCGCGAGGCGTTAGAGTGCGCAAAGAGTGCGGCATAGCCACCGCGCGGTTTGCCGCCATGCTCTCCCACAAAGATGCCATCGATTGCCTGCGCTTCGCGCACCAGGCGACGCCGTTCGTCATCGCGCTGGACGGGCTTGGGCGCACGGGGCGCGAGCTCGGGGCCGGCGGTTGCGGTGGGTTCGATACTCGATGTGCTCGAGCGCAGGTGCCCGCATCCGTCCACATACTGCGCTGTACCGCTGGCGTCGAGGCGGCGTATGTCGGCGCGTTCGCTCGCGTAGCCCACAAAGAGCGAGATGCTGTCGCAGACCACGTGCTTATCGACCAAGTCTAAAACGGCGTTGTCGACCATCTCGCGCAAGACGGTATAGGCCTGTTCGTAGGCATAACCCTTCGAGAGCACCTGTCCTGTGGTGGTCGAAGTTGCTTGCGGGCGATAGGCTTGGATATCGGCGATGGTTGTCGGCTCGCGCCCGAAGGCATGGTCGATGAGATATTCGGCATTGACGCCGAGCTCGTCGTAAAGCAGGTTTTCGTCGAGCGCCGCGACGCCCATCAGATCGTAGACGCCGTATTTCTCGAGGCGGGCTGCCACGCCGGGACCGATGCCCCAGATATCGGTGATGGGACGATGGGGCCAGATCTCCTTGCGAAAGGTCTCGTCGTCGAGTATGCCGATGCGGCTGGGTACGTGCTTGGCGGTAATGTCGAGCGCTACCTTGGCCTGGAATAGGTTGGGGCCGATGCCGACCGTCGCCGTGATGCCGGTGCGCGCGAGGACCTCGTCGCGCAGCGTGCAGGCGAACCCTTCCGCATCTGTGTGATAGAGGTCCAGATAGGGCGTCACGTCGATAAAGCATTCATCGATTGAATAGACGTGAATGTCTTGCGGACTTACGTATTCCAGATAGATGCCGTAGATTTGCGCCGACACCTCCATATAGTGCTGCATGCGCGGTACGGCCGTGATGTAGTCGATACCATCGGGAATCTCGAATAGGCGGCAGCGATTGTGAATCCCTAAGTCCTTCATGGCCTGCGTGATGGCGAGGCAGATGGTCGTGCGCCCGCGCGATTCGTCGGCAACGACCAGGTTGGTGGTGAGCGGATCGAGCCCACGGTCGACGCACTCGACGCTGGCATAAAACGTCTTGAGGTCGATGCAGATATAGGTGTGCTGCTCGTGCGCCATCCGTGTCCTTTCATCAAACACATGTTCTTATCGAATACCTGTTCGATAATACCCGCTCGTCCGGACGTCGTCAAAACCTGTCAAAAAGGGACTGGTTTGTTTTGGTAGGTATGGTCGTGCGGTTGGATCGGGTTTTAACGCAGCTCTAAAGAGTGCGAAACAGCTCGGAAAACCTCGCTTCGTAGCATGAGCCTAACGATTGATACCGCCTATACGCACGGAAGGGTTGTGGAAAAGATGGTCAATTATGGGTTTGGTATGCCGACGCGCCTTGTTGCGGATGGAGACGTGGCTCGCTGGTGCGGACGATTGGTCGCTCACTACGGTGGCACCAAGGCGCTGGTCGTGTTGGGCGGTGACAAACATACGCACGATGAGCTCGTCTCGGCGGCGCTCGGCTCGCTTGATCGAGCTCTACTCGAACGCGTGCTTTTTCGCTGCGGCTTGGTCGGGGGCGATGGGGGAGACGATTTGGTCGATGAGGCCGTAGCCCTGGCGACCGACGAAGGCGTGGACTTTGTCCTGGCGATTGGCGATGCCGATACTGCCGGCTTTGCGCGCGAGCTCGCGCGTCGCATGGCGGCGCTCGATGCCGGCGAAGACGGCTTTGTGCCTTATGGATGCATTGTCTCGGAGGGCAAGGTGCCTGCTGTCGTGGGCACCGGCGAGGTTCCCGTTTTTGCCATTATCGCGCCCGAACTGCTGGAGGGCATCGGGTCTCCTCTGCGTGAGTTACTCGGTAGCGTCTGCGCCGCGGCCTAATATTTGCCATAAAAGGACGGGTTATTTTTGGTTGGTAAAGCGTTTGACCTGCCAAAATAAGCCTGTCCCTTTTTGATCGGTTGCCGTTTGGGGGCCGATTGGCAACGCTCGCTGATTGTAGTCTTGACCTGCGCTAGAATAGTGGCATCTGAATGTCCGGGCGCATGGAGGCGTGCGCCCGTATGCTGAGGAGGACTCTATGGCAACTGTTGCCGCACCTATCGATGCTACGTCGACTGCCGCTTGGAAGGCACTCGAGGCTCATCAGGAGAAGCTCGAGGCCGATGGTATCGACCTCAAGGCCTGGTTCGCTGCCGATGCCGAGCGCGTGAACAAGCTGAGCTTTGACGCCGGTGACCTGCACTTCGATCTGTCGAAGAACCTGGTGACCGATGAGACCGTCAAGCTGCTGTGCGATCTTGCCCGCGAGGTGAAGCTCGAGGAGCGCCGCGACGCCATGTTCTCCGGCGAGCACATTAACACCACCGAGGACCGCGCCGTCCTGCACACCGCGCTTCGCCGCCCCGCAACCGAGAGGGGCCAGCTCATCGTCGACGGCCAGGATGTCGTCGCCGACGTGCACGAGGTCCTCGACCGCATGTATGCCTTCGCCGAGCGCGTGCGCTCCGGTGAGTGGAAGGGCGTTACCGGCAAGAAGATCGAGCACCTGGTGTCCATCGGCATCGGCGGCTCCGATCTGGGCCCGGTCATGGCCTACGAGGCTCTGCGTCCCTATGCCGACGCCGGTATCGACTGCCGCTATATCTCCAACATCGACCCCAACGACCAGGCCGAGAAGCTTAAGGGCCTGGATCCCGAGACCACGCTCGTGATCATCGTCTCCAAGACCTTCACCACGCTCGAGACCCTCACCAACGCCCGCGAGGTCAAGACCTGGATGCTCGAGCAGCTCAAGGCCCAGGGCGCCATCGACGGCTCCGATGAGCAGAACGCCGAGGCCGTGGCAAAGCACTTCGTCGCCGTTTCCACCGCACTCGAGAAGGTTGAGGCCTTCGGTATCGACCCCGCCAACGCCTTCGGCTTCTGGAACTGGGTCGGCGGCCGCTACTCCGTCGACTCCGCCGTGGGCCTGTCGCTGATCGTCGTGCTCGGTCCCGAGCGCTTCCAGCAGTTCCTCGAGGGCTTCCACGCTATCGACGAGTACTTCTGCAACACGCCGCTCGAGAACAATGCCGTTGCGCTGATGGGCCTGCTCAACGTCTGGTACGTCAACTTCTTCGGTTCCAAGAGCCACGCCGTGCTGCCGTACTGCCAGTACCTGCATCGTTTCCCGGCCTACCTGCAGCAGCTCACCATGGAGTCCAACGGCAAGCATGTCCGCTGGGACGGCAGCGCCGTGACCTCCGACACCGGTGAGATCTTCTGGGGCGAGCCCGGCACCAACGGTCAGCACGCCTTCTACCAGCTGCTGCACCAGGGCACCGTGGTGGTCCCGGCCGATTTCATTGCCTTCGCCAATACCGCCAACCCTGCGACCGACAGCGGCCAGGACGTGCACGAGCTGTTCCTGGGCAACTTCCTGGCCCAGACCAAGGCGCTCGCCTTTGGTAAGACGGCCGATGAGGTGCGCGCCGAGGGCACGCCCGAGCAGATCGTCCCGGCCCGCTGCTTTGAGGGCAACCGTCCGACGACCTCGATCTTTGGCGACACGTTGACCCCGTTCGCACTCGGCGAGCTCATCGCCCTGTACGAGCACATCACGTTTGTCGAGGGCACGGTCTGGGGCATCGACTCCTACGACCAGTGGGGCGTCGAGCTCGGCAAGCAGCTCGCCAAGCAGAT
>CAJLCM010000051.1:0-15153 GCA_905205145.1 uncultured Collinsella sp. | reverse complement strand
AGGGGATGAATCCCTTGTGGCGAATAGCGCCAAGCAAAGTGCCGGCTGTAAGTGAGTATCGAAGGCCGTGTTCGGAGCAAAAGGCATCAAACGCTTCAAGAAGCTCCAGCTCCTTCTGGTGTAGCTCTTCGATAGAGAGCGGGGTGATGTTACTCATGCAACTTTCCCTTCCTTAAACATTCAATCAGCGCAAAACCCCTGGTTCCAAGTAGCGCGACCTCGGCTATGCAGCGGATTACGCAGATCGCGAGCAAAGATGACCGGCCGAGAAGCGCCATCGCGAGGAGCAGAGCAGCGTTAATAACACCTGAGGCAACAGTCGAGGCGGTAAGTTCGTTGACCTTACCCAAAGCGCCGAGTACCGGCCAGCCAATCAAGATCGAATAGAAAGAGAGCGGCAGGACAGGGCTGAGGGCAACCATGACCCAAGAACCCGCAACGTAGCCCTGTCCGCCAAGTAGAAAAAACACCTGCGGGGACAGCAGGCAATACGCAACGGTGCCGACCAATAGGGCGGGAGCTGCCATAATCGCCATCTTCCTAACAGCGCCCAGATCCCGATGCGCCACAACATGGGGATACAGACTGCTGGATATTGGAGAATAGAGCGCTTGAACCGCGCTCACGGTTGTGAGGGCGAGCGACCAGTACGCGATTTCCGTCGGGTCGGTGAGCACGATTCCCACGACGAAAGTGGTGAACCCCGAGACAAGGGTGGTGCCGATGTTCGACACGCAATACACGGCAGATCTCTTTAGCTCAGCCAAGGCGTTTCGGAAGCCACCGAAGGAAACCCGCACGCCGTAGCGGGTTCGAACGGTCATGAAGCTCCAGATAAGCGCTACCAAGCCGCCCAGGGCATCCGCAACTGCGACGAGCAGAAGATCCTGCGGTCCATGGACCACCAGAAGAGTCAGGCCGACCGTGATCACCTTTGCCGCGAAGAAACGCGTGGTGAGCGGCTCCATGTCCTCAAAACCTTGAAACATGAAATCCGGTAGCAAGGCCCTGAGCACGGTGGAAACATAGGCAATCAGTACATACCCCATATTGTCCCAGAGCAGTGGGATGAACTGGGCGACGACCACGACGACCGCGCACAGGCCGGCGGCGAGGAGAAGACGAGCGAGCTCTATGGAGCCGAGCAGGCGTGAAAGGACCTCGCAGTTGTCCCTCAGGTCGACGACTTGCTTTGTTCCGGAAAGCATGAAACCGAAGTCAGCGAGCGTCTGGACGATTCCCATGAACGACAACACGTAGGCATAGACGGCGTAGCCACCCGTGCCCAGCACGCGCGTGAGGTACGGCACGAGGATGAGGGGGAATACGTACTTAAGTACTTGTAATCCGTACTGCCAAATTATGTTTTTGGCGAGTGTGTTACTGCTTTTCAATATCTATATCAACCCAAACAAATTTCAGTTTTCGTTTCTATTCGAGCTAAAGCGCAAGGCAATAAAGAGCGGGTGCCTGAGCCCTTAAAGCGAAAGCGACGCCAGCCGCCAGAGGACGCTATCGACTTCCAAAAGAACATTCTCGGGATGGCCCATTCGCCTTCATCAACTCGGTAGCAAAAGCAAAAACGCAGCGAGATTCTTCGTCAACGAGCGCGACCGTGAGGTTTGCAAACAAGATACCGAGCTGATAGAGAGTCTGGTCATACATCCTCTGGTGAAAAGGAAAGGCCAATGTCCGGCGCAAAGCAAGCATGGCTTCGATCGTGAAGTACCTGTCTATAGACCTCTTGCTCGACAGGCTGTTCGAGGTTAACGAGTCAACTTGCTTTTGGTATGAGTAGTCCAATTCGTCGATGGTCGACCCCTGAACCTCAGCACGATCATTTATGTCCGCACAGTGTCCTCAAACCACCCATCTTTGAGAAGCTCTAGGCCTTGCCGCGTCTCGCGATCGAAGATCCTTCCCCATGCAACGCCGCTCGAGTGTTTCGTCCCCACAGAAATGACCCGCCCGAGCTCGCTGATATAGCGGGGAATAATCACGGTGATGTCGACCAAAAGTGTTGCAGGTCATAAGTCGTGGAGCTCGGGCGAGGAACGTTAAGTGGTGGCCGAAACCCGGGTAAGCGCTCCCTGGCCACGCAGATTCAGGAGGTCCATCCGAAGCCCCTCGCGTGTGGTACGCGAGGGGCTTCGGATGGACCGAATGCTTGGCGATCCTCCCGAGATTGTTCAACACTAGTCCCATTTAACAATCCTCATGAATCTAAACAAGCTGCCAGAAAAAGGAAAAAGGAACGACACCGTGCCATTGCGGCCGGTAGACCATAATTACTACAAAAAACACGGCCGTAACTGCGCATATGCCGTAAACGAGGAGGAACTTGAGCTTTGTATCGATCTTTCGGAATCGCAGCGCCACGTATAAGACAAGGAAAAACGAGGTAAACGTCGTCAGCCTCTGGAAGATGTTCACGAAGCAAGCGAGGAACTGGAAGACGACCTGGAGCATGGATCCATGAAAAAGAACCCTCTCCTCCCTGTCGTCATCCGAAGCCCCCACCCCAAACAAATGGGAAACGACAATCAGCAAAGCGTCCATGGCGGTCATGATCGGCGCCGCGAGCGCATTCCCCCCCGACCACGAGGACATGCTATACGTCGAGTACTTGTCAAAGTTCTTCTCAACGAAGCTCCACACGACATCAGGGGAAAGGGCCAAAGCCAACGCGACGACGCCATAACCCAGCATGACTTTCTTTGTCGGTGCGAGCGCCGAGAGCGGAATGAGCGCGAGCATGACGATGGCGGTCGAGTGAAACAGGGAGCCGAAAATGACCGCCGCAGCGAAACGGATCCTCTTCCCGGACTCCAGCCAAGGTATCGCCGCGATGATGATTGCGGCGGCGATACCTTGGCGCATGAGGTTCATAAAGGAGGCGTACGTCAGAAGTGTCACATAGAGGAAGAGTGCGAGCACGGGATTGCAGTCCGACTTATAGACCACATACCCGACGCAGGCGGTCATGACCGCACTGGTGAAGAGAAGAAGGAGCTGCGGATTGGGGCTGACCACGTTCAAGGCCCGGAGGAGGTACAGGAACCCGGTTTCATACCAGGAGTGTGCCATCCACGCCGTCAGGTAAGCGTTCCAGTACTGGAGCGTATCCACTCCGACCGCATAGCTTCTCAGGCCGGAGAACGCGAACAAGACCAGGCAGGCCAAGATGATAAAGCATCGTCTCTCAGCATCCCCGCGCGACACGCCCGTGATTACACCGAGAACGAGAATCACGACTATTTCCATCAGATAAATCGTCATGCGCGCCCAATCACCTTGAGATAATCGGTTCGAATCGACTTGGCGATCGAGGGCCACGAAAACAACTCCGCAACGCGACGTGAGGCCAGGGCCATCTCCGCATAGGCCTCAGCAGAGCTGGCGGCGGCGACGATGGCTTCCCGCACGAATTCGGGAGAAAGGTCGCAGACCCATCCGGCTCCCTCTGCGAGGATGACGTCAGACATGTTGGTACCCGGGGTTACCACGCATGGCAACCCGTAGGCGCACGCCTCGAGCAGACCCATCGGCATCCCCTCGTAGCGTGATGTGAGGAGAAAGATGTCCGCGGCGCGCAGAACCGCATCCTTCGCATCCCCGTATACAGGGCCGCGAACGGCAACAACGTCTGAAAGCCCCGCGGCCTGTAGCTTTTTCTCCATCTCATTTGAGAAGCCGTTGACGGAGTTGCCGTAAATCGAGAGATGGAAGCGCGGTGAATCCGCGCGAGCATTCAACGGAGTAAGTGCTTCGAGGAGGATGTCCAATCCCTTTTGATAGGGCTCCACTCTGCCAACGAACACAATTTCAGGCACGTCGCCATGCCACGACTCCCGATGAGGGCACTCCTTGGGCACTTCTATGCCGTTCGGCTCGATGAAGCTGTTCCGGTTCCATTTCTCGCCGGACTCATCGCGTTCCTTCTCGGTAAGGTAGTGGATCGCAGCGGCGCCTTGAGCGAAACGGTTGTAGAAAACGGCGTTGCAGATTCGTTTCTTAAAGGTTTTCTTCCCCTGGTCTCCGCTCGTGAGGGCGCAGTGCGGCTCAATCACATATGGTATACCCGAAGACAGCACGCCCAAGAGGGTCGCGTTGGGATGAAACGCATAAAAACCCTCGAAAACGATTAGGTCAGGGCCCCAGATTCGACTGGTGAAATCTTCAATGTTGAAAGCAAAGTCGTTAGGGTTCCTGTAGAAAGGAAGACCCCTCCATTCTTCGCGCTCGACAGGTCTCATGTTATACCAGACAACCTCTTCGAGTTCGGATAAGGCCCCGATCAGTGCAGGCACACAGTACGTAGGGCCCGCGAAGCCCTCAAACTCAAGGTTCGAGAGAAATAGAATCCTCATTCAGCCTCAATCCTAAATCCTTTTAAGCACCGCGTGCGTCAGCTGCCAGAACAGACAATACGCGGAATAGACTGGGTTTATCTTCTCCACTTTTCGGTAGGCGTTCCACGTGCGGGAAACTGCACGGAATTTATTAGCGGAGCGGGAGCCGCCATGTTTCCTGTTCTTTGCAAGCACCTCGTCGAGGCCGCCGGCTGGAACGCCACTCTTGAGGACCTGGAGCCAGACGACCATGTCTTCAGGGAAATCGAACGAATCCCCGAAATCGGGACAAACGAGAAGACTCAGGGGTATTTTCGAGAGGTCGAACGCGATGGTATGGCTGCAGGTCACGGTGTTCTTGAGAAAACCGTCGTAGTCGATGCTCTTGGGTACGTGTACGTAATTCCTATGCTGTCCGTCAGACTCAATGGTCTCATACGAGGTGAAACACATCCCCAGACCACAATCCCGCATGTACGCAAGCTGGTGATCAAGTTTATCCGGAAGCCATGCGTCATCGGCGTCCATGAACGCGACGAAATCGCCGGAAACGTGTTCGATACCGGTATTGCGCGACTTAGCCGCACCAACGTTGTGCTCGTTGGGATGAACCGAGATACGACGATCCTTATTCTCGTATTCCTTCGCAAGTCGAAGAGATGCGTCCGAAGAGCAATCTTCGACCACGATGAGCTCCCAGTTCTTATAGGATTGAGAAAGAACGGAGTCGAAGGTCTCGACAAGATACGGCTCAGCATTGTAGAGGGGCATAATGATTGAAACCAGGGGAGAATCGGTCATACGTTACTTCCCCCTCCTCATCGCCTTGAACGTTTTTACGAACACGCGGGTATCCAACCCGAGCGACTGATGGCGCACATAAAAGAGCTCACGAGCTTGCCTCTGACCACTTCTCCACGTGGATTCATTGCGGTCAGTCGCAGCCCACCATCCGGTGATGCCAGGCTTACATGCGAGCACCTCATCGCGTGCATCGCCGTATTCATACGTTTCCTCAAGTGTTACGGGACGAGGGCCAATGACGGATAAATCACCCGAGAGAACGTTAATGAATTGAGGAAGTTCGTCCAACGAAGTGCGGCGAAGAAAGCGGCCTACACGCGTGATTCGGGGATCATCGTCAACCTTCTGTTCGCGCTGCCATTGCGCCAACTGCTCGGGAGTCATGTACTTCTCAGGATGCTCGTGAGCATCAGAGACCATGGTTCGGAGTTTGAAGATATAGATAGGCTTGCCGCCCTTACCGACTCGCTTTTGGCGAAAAAACGGCTTGCCGGGAGAGTCAATCTCTATGGCGATGCATGCAGCTACGACGGGGATAGCCAATACCACACAGACGCCAGCAGAGAACACGATGTCAAAGGCTCGCTTGAAGGCAAAGTAGCCTGGCCCACCTTTCTTGGGAGCAGCAGCATTGGGATCGGCAGCGGGTGCCTTATAGCTTCCTGTCGCTACGAAACCTTGCGCCGGAGCAGGGTTCTCGACGGGAGGCGGAAATTCCGTCGCCACAGGAGCATGAGAGCCATTCTGCCGATCAATGACTTGACCGATCATTGACGTACCACAAGGAACATCAGTTATATATTCAGTTTTATCCGACACGTTCTCTTCCAACACTTCGTCCCCGGGTCGGGGATCCTCCCTGTTCTGTGTAGCGACCGTCTGCAGCTAGGCGATCGCCTTTTTAAAGTTGCGCATGACGCGCTGCTCGCTTGAAAGCACGGCAAGGCCAACGCGGGTGGTTACGCGTCGGCCGCACAGATCGAGCTCCAGATAAGCAGTGCTCTTGCGTCTATTAATGGTTTTTATGAGGCCCTCGTGACCCAACAGCGGGCCTTCCGTCACTACGACCTGGTCGCCGTCTTTAAGGGCCTCGCTCATGGGCACTACGCGGTCTCCCCTATGCGTAAAGCCGCCAATAAGCTGGACCTCTTCTTTTGCCAGCGGCACAAACTGACCGTCCTGGGTAAGCACCCGGGCAAAGTCGTCCATACGCAGCAAACACTGTTGCACGGTGCGGGGGTCTGCCGTATCGCAGGTGAGATAACCAGGGAACAGCGGCTTGGTCGTCTTGACCCATTCGCCGTGTACCTTGATTTCCGTTTGATATTTGGGATAAAAGAGCTCCTGCATGGCGCCCTGTGGCACCACACGCTCGATGCGCTCGCGCATTACGTCTTCGCGACCGTTAATGACCTGGATCACATACCACACGAGCATCACCCCCTTGCTGTCTTACGTGTGGCTCACGGGGTTTGGGTATGGCTTCGCCAGGGCGCTTGTGCACGAAGGCGCTCCATATTCAAACCCTGAGCCCAGTTAGACAAGCACGTGGCTCTGTCCCACCGTGAACGGTATGTATAAAAGCAGCACTGAGGACACAGGCACGTATCGCAAGAATGCCTGCAACCTCAGCTGGCTGCGTGCGAGCCGGTCAAGTGATTTCAAAACTGGACCGCACGCAAACAGCTGAAAAACTGCTACGCTTTGACATGCGCTCTACTAATTACTTGCATCTCGAAAGTAACTCAATGCAAATAAATAAAGTCGCATGACGTCATTATTGGAGCTCCTGGTGTTTCTAGCACCGCCGTTACGGCCGGATGCAGATCGACCCTGCGCTTTGTGACTTGTTGGAGCCGTGAGCACAGTTGGACTCATGTAACGTTAGGTATTCTAGCACAAGCTGTTAGCGAAACTGATTTGGGCTGCGTTGGACAACATATCGTTCATTTAGCGTGCTTAAGGGGGTTATTTTGAGATGTTGTTCACGTTGATGCAGGTTAATGGGATGCTAACGGTGATTAGGCGCGTTCCTGAAGCCCATATGGAACGGCGATCTACACTGATAATCGCGTTTGGCTAACAAACTATGTACAGACATGGGAAATAATTTGTGCAACTTTTTGTTGGCGTAGGTGGGGTTTGTGGCGCATGGTGTTTTGGTATGAAAAAAGCCTTCGGAATTCCGAAGGCCTCTGCATTCACGATGGTGGAGACGAGGGGGATCGAACCCCTGACCTCTTGACTGCCAGTCAAGCGCTCTCCCAGCTGAGCTACGCCCCCGTGACGAGGAGATACTATAGGGGAAGTTGGCACGGCGTGCAAGGACTTTTTTGGGTCAGATTCTAAATGCCTATTGATATAGGTAAGCGATGGCGGTGCCGGCGTGGACTTGGATCGTGGCTGTTGACCTGACGACGTTGCTGATGCCCGTGTCGGCTAACAAGCCCAGGGGGCTGTGATCTAGCTCCCATTCTAGGCCGTATTCGCTTGCCACCGTCCCAGGGGCTATAGCAATGATGGAGAACGTCTGGCCCTCGGCACCTTCGATGATCCAGGATTCGCCTGCGTGAAGGAAGCGAGCGACCACCTTGTCCTCGGCAATCCAGACTGGGACATCCTCGTAGCCTGCAAGCAACCCCAGTACGGACAGGGCCATGTCGGGACGGCCGCCCGTAGCGCAAGTCGCAACCACTTCGGCACCCGGCCAGCGACGGCGGACGGAATCGAGCGCCAGCGCCAGATCGGTATAGTCCTTGTACGGGTCGTGGCGCTCAACTTCAAAGTCGGTGGCGGCATCGACCAACGCTCGGCCCGCATCGCTTACCGTGTCGGCATCCCCCACATATACGTCGCAGCCCAGGCCAGCGCCCAGCAGTGCGTCGAGCCCGCGGTCCACGGCGACAACGTGGTCGCACTCCCCTGCTAGCCTACGCAACAGATCTGTGCTCGCCACCACGGGCGAGCCGCAGACCACTAATACTTTGCAAGCCACAGCTCTCGCCTATCCCTCAAACGAAAGCACGCGGGCCAGGTCAAGCTCCTCATAGCTGTCGATAAAGATATCGCAGTTGTCGCGCACGTCGTCGCGCTTCATGCGGCCGTGCGGGTCATAGATGCCCACGCGCTTAAAGCCGGCGGCACCGGAGCTCTTAAGGCCAAAGACTGCATCCTCAAACACCCATGCGCGCTCAAACTTGCACCCGTGGCGCTCCTCTAGGCGACGCAGCGCAAGTTCATACACATCCGGGAACTGCTTGGAGCGTCCCGCCTCGCCCGTCGTGGTAATAAACTCCATATAGCGATCAAGCCCGGCACCCGCGAGTGCAGACTTTACCAGCTCGGCCGGCGTGGACGTAGCCACACACATGGCGATGCCCTCCGCCTTCGCCTGCTCCAAAAATGTCAGGAGACCTTCGCGCGGCGGCACCTTGGAGTACCCATCAATCAAAATCTCGCCCAGCTCGCGATACAGCTCCTCGCCATTCGCGCCAATGCCCCAGGTGTCGTGGTAGGCCTGGCACTCGTCCTCGAGCGAAAGATGCTCAAACTGGGCAAAATCGTTGACCGTCACGTCGACACCGTGGCGGTGCAATAACTCTGGCTGGGCATAGGCCCAAACGGGGGTGCTATTAACCAGCGTGCCGTCGCAATCGAAAATAAAAGCGACATTGGGAGCGGCGGTCTGGGACATAAACATACCTTTCGATGTCAAATGGTAAACAACCTGCTAAAAACGTTTTACCAAACGTCAAACTAACAATCTTGAAACCCGATTTGGTAAAACTGTCAAGAGTTTTACCATCGCAATTCTGTCAGTGGTATAAACATGGCGCTCACCGATTAAAAGCCGCCGCAAAACCACTTTCGTCCATAAAAGTAACGTACAGGTGTTAAGGTATTTTCTGCCGAAAGTTCCACCGAGCACGCGAGGTGGAACGAATCATAGAACTATCGCCGTCCCTTCGATTCGTGCAGCCCTGGACCTTTCGCATTTAGTCACCAAGGCAACACGCTGCCGCGTCATGATGGGATCAAACGTGAGCGATACAAAGCTAAAGCCAGCAACCAAAAAGCCCGCAACCCGCAAGCCGGCTCCGCACGCACCGGAGCTCTCTAAGGACGATGTCTATCTGTTTGGCATTGGCATGTGGGAGCGCAGCTGGGAAAAGATGGGTGCGCATCCCGACACGCAGAACCGTACGCGCGGCTGGCGCTTTTGCGTTTGGGCACCCGACGTAAAGAGCGTCCATGTCATTGGTGAATTTAACGACTGGGATGAGCAAGCCAACCCACTGGTGCCCGTGCATACGAGCGCTATTTGGGAAGGCTTTATTCCTGGCGCCGAGCAGGGCCAGCTCTATAAATATCTCATTGAGACCAACGAGGGCGAGAAGCTCTACAAGGCCGATCCGTATGCCTTTAAGGCCGAGTGCCCTCCGGGTACCGCGAGCGTGCTGTGGACCCTCGATGGCTACAAGTGGAACGACGCCGCGTGGCTCAAACGCCGCGCCGACCACAACCATATGTCGCAGCCGCTTAACATCTACGAGGTGCATATTGGCTCGTGGAAGCGCCACGGCGACGCGCCGCAGGGCGAGCCGGACGAGTACGGCAACTACCCCGGCCCCATGGATCCCTTCCCCGCGCAGCGCGGCGAGTTCTACACCTACGACGACCTGTCGGTGGAGCTCGTGGACTACGTGCGCGACATGGGCTATACGCATATCGAGGTCATGCCGCTTATGGAGCATCCCTTCGATGGCTCCTGGGGCTACCAGACGACCGGCTATTATGCCGCCACGTCGCGCTACGGCAACCCGCAGCAGCTCATGCACTTTATCGATGCGTGCCACAATGCAGGCATCGGCGTGATCATGGACTGGGTGCCCGGCGGTTTTTGCGCCGACTCCCACGGCCTTGCCACCTTCAATGGCCACATGCTGTTTGAGCACGAGATTCACCCCAACTGGGGCACGCATAAGTTTGACTTCGCCCGCGGCGAGGTCCGCTCCTTCCTGGTCTCCAACGTGCTGTACTGGCTCGAGAACTTCCACGTGGACGGCATTCGCATGGACGGCGTGTCCAGCATGCTGTACCTCAACTTTGGCATCGACGATCCGGGCCAAAAGAAGTTCAACAAGTACGGTACCGAGGAAGATCTGGACGCCAGCGCGTTTATCCGCCAGGTCAACTGCGCCGTGGAGGCGCACTACCCCGACGTGATGATGATGGCCGAGGAGTCCACCGCGTGGCCGCTCGTGACCTATCCGCCGCAGGACGGCGGCCTGGGATTCCACTACAAGTGGGACATGGGCTGGATGAACGACACGCTGCACTACATGCAGACCGATTTTCCGTGGCGTCCCGGCAACCACGGGCTGCTCACGTTCTCCATCATGTATGCCTTTACCGAGAACTTCATTTGCCCCTTAAGCCACGACGAGGTCGTGCACGGCAAGTGCTCGCTCATCGGCCGCATGCCGGGCGACTGGTGGCGCCAGTTTGCCGGTCTGCGCACGCTGGCCTTCTACCAGATGACGCACCCCGGTGCCAAGCTCAACTTTATGGGCAACGAGATCGGCCAGTTTATTGAGTGGCGCTACTACGAGTCCATCCAGTGGTTCCTGACCGAGGAGTACGAGACCCACAAGCATCATCAGGCGTTCATTAAGGCGCTCAACCACCTGTACACCGCAGAGCCCGCCCTGTACGAGCGCGGCTACACCGACGACGGCTTTACCTGGATCGACGCGGACAACTCCAAGCAGTCCATCGTGAGCTTTGTGCGTCAGGGCGAGGACATCGATAACGACCTGGTGATCCTGATCAACTTTGACCCGGCGAGCTATGAGAGCTTCCGCGTGGGCGTGCCGCGCGAGGGAGACTGGGAGGTCATTTTCGACTCTGACCGTCCCGAGTTTGGCGGAAGTGGATATGCCGGCGAAGAGCCCTACACCTGCTCGAGCGAGCCCTACCCCTGGAACGGGCAGATGGACTCCATCGAGATTAAGGTGCCCGGCCTGGCAGGCGTGGTGCTTAAGCGCCGCGGTCCCAGCAGCTACAAGCCGCCGGTGGTTGAGGAGCCCAAGAAGGCGACGCGCAAGCGGGCGTCCTCGGTGAAGCCCAAGCCCGCGGCTGCCAAGAAGGCTCCTGCTAAGGCCAAGGCTACGACGACCAAGGCCAAAGCTTCGGCCAAGTCCACCACAGCCAAGAAGGCAGCCACCAAAAAGGCTGCTCCCAAGACCAAGGCAGCTGCTGTTAAGGCTCCTGCCAAGAAAGCGTAACAAAGGCGTTACCACTGTAATTACCCGCCCCGCGGGGGCGTAGGATACATGTCATAACCGTTCCGGGAGAAACATCCCCGGGGGAAAGGAACGTATGAATAAGATCTTCGACAACAAGCAGGAGTTTACCGAGCTCTATCGCGATGCCGTCATGAGCATCAGCGGCAAGAGCGTTGATGCCGCCAGCGACCTGGACCGCTTTAACGCCCTGGCCAAGCTCGTGGCCGAGAAGGCCCGCACCGTTGCAACCAAGAGTGACACCCGCGCCACCGCCGAGGGCAAGAAGCGCGTGTACTACTTCTCGATCGAGTTTTTGATCGGCCGCCTGCTCGACAACTACCTGCTCAACTTTGGCGTGCGCGACATGGTCGCCGAGGCACTCGATGACATGGGCTTTGACCTGTCCGTCATCGAGAACCAGGAGCCCGATCCGGCTCTGGGCAACGGTGGCCTGGGACGTCTGGCCGCATGCTTCCTGGATTCCATGGCAGCCGAGGGCATTGCCGGCTACGGCAACGGCATGCGCTACCGCTACGGCCTGTTTAAGCAGGAGATCGTTAACGGCAGCCAGGTCGAGGCCACCGACGAGTGGCTCACCCACGGCTATCCCTGGGAGGTCCGTCGTCAGGACAAGGCCGTGACCATTAAGTTTGGTGGCCGCGTCGAGGGCTTTGAGGAGAACGGCCGCACGTTCTACCGCACGGTGGACACGCAGGACATCCTGGCCGTTCCCTATGACATCCCCGTGGTGGGCTATGCCGGCGAGACCGTCAACAAGCTGCGCGTATGGGCCGCTGAGCCGGTCGAGGAGCACTTCGATCTTGAAGCCTTCAACCGCGGCGACTATGCCCTGGCCGATGCCGAGCGCGCCGAGGCCGAGGCCATCAGCGCCATCCTCTACCCCAATGACGCCGGCGAGCACGGCCGTCTGCTGCGCCTGAAGCAGGAGTACCTATTTGTCTCGGCTGGCATCTACAGCCTGCTCGACACCTTTGAGAAGGAGCACGGCGAGAACTGGGAGCTGCTGCCGCAGTTTGTGGCCATCCACACCAACGACACGCACCCCGCCATGTGCGGGCCCGAGCTCATGCGCATCCTTATCGATGAGAAGAAGCTCGAGTGGGACGACGCCTGGAACATCGTGACGCAGGTCGTGAGCTACACCAACCACACCATCCTTCCCGAAGCCCTGGAGAAGTGGCCCATCGGCACGTTCACCAAGCTCCTCCCCCGCGTGTACCAGATCATCGACGAGATCAGCCGCCGTTGGCACGAGTCGTTCGACACCACGCAGGAGGGCTGGCAGGAGCGCCTGCGCCAGACCGCCATCCTTTGGGACGGCGAGATTCGCATGGCCAACCTGTCCGTGATTTGCAGCCACAGCGTGAACGGCGTGGCAAAGATTCACTCCGACATCATCAAGAACATCGTGCTCAAGGACTTCTATGCCCTGACGCCCGAGAAGTTCAACAACAAGACCAACGGCATCTCGCACCGTCGCTTCTTTGCCGAGGCCAACCCCACTTACGCCAAGCTCGTGACCGAGGCCATTGGCGATGGCTGGCTCAAGGACGCCTTTGAGCTGGAGAAACTCAAAGAGTTCCAGAACGACAGCGAGTTCCTGAAGGCCGTGGGTGCCTCCAAGCGCGCCAACAAGGAGCGTTTGGCCGCCTACGTCAAGGCCGAGACCGGTCTGGTCATCGATCCCAACACCGTTTTCGATGTTCAGGTGAAGCGCTTCCACGCCTACAAGCGTCAGCTCATGAACATCATGAAGGTGATGGACATCTACAACCGTCGCATCGCCGACCCCAACTTCCACGTGACGCCGACGACCTTCATCTTTAGCGGCAAGGCGGCCTCGAGCTACACCTTCGCCAAGGAGACCATCCGCCTCATCAACTCCGTGGCCGAGGTCGTCAATAACGACCCGCGCGTCAACGAGGTCATGAAGGTCTGCTTTATTCCCAACTTCCGCGTGAGCAACGCCCAGCTCATCTACCCCGCCGCCGAGATCTCCGAGCAGATTTCCACCGCCGGTAAAGAGGCCTCGGGCACGTCCAACATGAAGCTCATGATGAACGGCGCCATTACGCTGGGCACCCTCGACGGCGCCAACATCGAGATCGCTGACCTGGCCGGTCGCGAGAACGAGGCCATCTTTGGCCTGACCGCTCCCGAGGTCGAGCAGCTCTGGGCATCCAACAGCTACTTTGCGTGGGATACCCTCAACGGCGACCGCGAGCGCCTGGGCCGCGTGATGGACGAGCTCAAGGACAACACCTTTGCGGGTCTTTCGGGCAACTTCGAGAGCATCTACAACGAGCTCATGAACAACAACGACCCCGACCTGGTCATGGCCGATTTCCGCAGCTACGTCGACGCGTGGGAGAAACTCACGGGCAGCTACGGCGACCAGGAGACCTGGAACCGCAAGGCGCTGCTCAACACCGCCTCCTCCGGCTGGTTCTCGAGCGACCGCACCATCCGCGAGTACCGCGACGAGATCTGGCACGCGTAAAGGCGCGCGAGTTCCCTTTGCCGCACGGCATTACTCGACGGGCGCGAATAGGCTCCGCGCCCGTCGCTAATGGGTTTAGAAACATCGATGACAGAAGGAGAAATCGATGAGTAAGAAAGAATGCATCGCGATGCTCCTCGCAGGAGGACAGGGCAGCCGATTGGGGGCACTCACCCAAAAGATCGCTAAGCCGGCGGTTAGCTTTGGTGGCAAGTTCCGCATTATCGACTTTTCGCTGTCCAACTGCTCCAACTCGGGCATCGACACGGTGGGCGTTCTGACGCAGTATCGTCCCTACCTGCTGCATGCCTATGTGGGCTCTGGCGAGGCTTGGGATCTGGACAGCCGCGACGGCGGCGTGTCGATCCTGCCACCGTACGAGACGCAGACCGGCGGCGCCTGGTATGCGGGCACGGCTGACGCCATTACGCAGAACCTGGACTACATCAAGGCCAACGACCCCAAGTACGTCCTGATTCTTTCGGGCGACCACCTGTATCGCATGGACTACCGCAAGATGCTCAAGACGCACATCGAGAACAACGCCGACCTTACGGTGAGCGTTATGCCCGTGCCGTGGGAGGAGGCCAGCCGCTTTGGCATTCTGACCACCGACCCCGAGGACGGCCGCATCACCAAGTTTACCGAGAAGCCCGAGAAGCCCGATTCGAACCTCGCGTCCATGGGCATCTACATCTTCTCGGCCGACGTTCTGATCGAGGCCCTCGAGGAGGACGCCCTGGACCAGCGCTCGAGCCACGACTTTGGCAAGGACATCATCCCCAAGCTGCTCGGCGAGGAAAAGCGCCTGTACAGCTACGAGTTCCATGGCTTCTGGAAGGACGTCGGCACCATCGCCAGCTTCCACGAGACCTCGATGGACCTGCTGGGCAACAACCCCGAGTTCGATCTGTTTGACAAGAACTTCCCCATCATGTCCAACATCACCACGCGTCCGCCGCACTACATTGGTCCGGACGGCCGCCTGGACGACTGCCTGGTCTCCAACGGCTGCAAGATCTACGGCACCGCTCGCCACTCGATCCTTTCGACCGACGTCATCATCGAGGAACGCGCCGTGGTCGAGGACTCCGTGCTGCTGCCGGGTGCACACGTTAAGAGCGGTGCGCACATCTGCCGCGCTATTTTGGGCGAGAACTCCACGGTCGAAGAGGGCGTGAAGCTCGGC
>CAJLCM010000050.1:0-15197 GCA_905205145.1 uncultured Collinsella sp. | reverse complement strand
CATCGGGTGCGGCGTCGTGGATGGCGGCGATCTCGTCAATGGAGAGCTCGCGCGACAAGGTCACTCGGTCGGCGCCCTGCTCACGGCACCAAAGGGTTCCGCGGTCGTCGTGGATGTTTGCTTGGGTTGAGATGTGCGTCTCGATGCCGGGCATGGTGCGCTTGACTTCAAAGAACAGACCCCAGTCCTGGATAATGAAGGCGTCGGCGCCCAGCGTTGAGCAGCGATAGATGAGTTGCAGCGCATCGTCCATCTCGGACTGCTTGATGACGATGTTGACCGTGACGTAGACGCGCGACCCGGCTAGATGTGCGGCGCGGCAGGCTTGCTCAAAGGTCTCGTCGGTAAAGTTGGTGGCCTTGCGGCGGGCGTTGAAGCTGCCCATGCCGCAGTAGATGGCGTCTGCCCCGGCGGCGAGTGCGGCGGCAAAGGGCTCGGGTCCTCCGGCGGGCGCTAAAAGCTCGGGTCTGCGGTTGGTGGTTCGACTGGCGGTTGCGGTCATATCCTGCCTTTCAAAATGCTCAGATACTCAAAAGTATAGTGGCGTCGCTGCGGTGGGCGACGCCCGCAGCCTAAGCAGGACAAAGTCTTCAGCAGCTTGGACTGGCTGCTCCACATGAGAACCGTTCAGCGGTTCGGGGAAACCGTTGGGCGATAAAATATTCTCGCAACGTGATAATAATCTTGCATCGCGCGGAAACCTTGAGTACTATCCCAATCAAGCGCGGTGTTCAGACCGAACTGTGCCTCCCGGTGTGAACACCGCGCTCACGCTCTCTCAATTGATCGTAAGGAGAAAAACATGAGCAAGACCGTCGTGTCTTCCGATAACGCACCCGCAGCCATCGGCCCGTATTCCCCCGGTATCCAGGCCGGCAACATGGTGTTCCTGTCCGGCCAGCTGGGCATCGATCCCGCGACTGGCAAGATGCCCGAGGGCGTCGAGGCCCAGGCCAAGCAGTCCCTCGCCAACGTTGAGGCCCTGCTGACCGCTGCCGGCGCTACCTTTGCCGATGTCGTCAAGACCACGGTCTACCTGGCCGACATCGCCGACTTCGCTGCCGTGAACGAGATCTACGCTTCCAAGTTCGAGGCTCCGTTCCCCGCGCGCAGCGCTTTCCAGGTTGCCGCTCTTCCGGCCGGCGGTCTGGTCGAGATCGAGGTCGTCGCCGCTCTCTAAGGCGTTGGCCACAACTAAACATGACATGCAAAAAGACCCTGCAGCGCGTGCGAGCTGCAGGGTCTTTTATCAAGTGACGGATCGCTTGTGGAGCCGCGCTCCATTTTGCCCGTTAGCCTTCCTTGCGGACTTTTTGCAGGTAGCGGTAGACGCTGGGCTCCGAGATGCCCAGCGCGGTGGCGGCGCAGGACACGGCGCCCTTGAGCATGAACACCCCGTTGCCGTTGAGGTGGCGAATGACGTCCACGCGGTCGCTCTGACCAAGCGACGCCACATCCAGCCCGCGCGCGCTCAGCAACTCGGCAATGCTGCGGTCGATGAGCTCCTGTGTAGACTCCGAAAGACTTTCGACCTCGATAGACGCGGGCTCCGCCTGCCTTGGCACAGCGTCGAAGCAGGCCATGAGCTGCTGAGCCATGGCGTTGATGGAGCGTACCGTGGAAAGATCGGTGTTGACGCAGAGCATGCCGACGATCTCGTTATCCTCGCGGATAAAGTACGTCGCTGACTCCAACGTCTTGCCGCCGGCACCGCGCCCCTCGTAGCCCGTAATAAACGGCAGGTCGCGATACTTGGCGTCGTGCATGATCTTGAGTGCCAGATCGGTGGCGGGACCGCCGACCTTGCGGCCGCTCACGATGCCGTTGCGAATATCAACGATGGCGTGGTCGGGATCCGAGAAATCGTGCAGCACGATTTCGCTGTTTTTGCCGAGTACCTGCTCCAGAAAATCGACCATCGGCAAAAAGCGACGTACGGTCTCGTTCACGGGCAACTCCTTTGGGTGAAATCGGAAATGTTCATAACAATTTTTTCTCATGGTAACACGGTGTCTATTGATTCACATATTCGCAGGTACATTGCGTAATACGGACGAGCGGTAGGAATTTGGCGGTAAACGGTCGACCAAAAGAAAAGTTAGATGCTATTTTGACAGGACACTTTCCTGACCTGCGGAAATGCATTGTCTCAGCTCAAGAATAGTCTGATAACAAAAAATTATTATTGAGAATGAGAAAAATCTTTAATACGATATGCAACGAAGGCACAACCTCACCCCCGCACTGCGTCACAATAGAGCGCTAGATGCGAAAACAACTACTTCGAGGATTGGTGGTCAAATGGCCCAGGAGACGGTTACGAACGGCACTGAAGCCCTGTTCACTCGCGAAGGCATGCCGCCCGTTACGGAAATGATTCCGTGTGCCCTTCAGCATGTGCTGGCATCGTTTGCCGGCATCATTACCCCGGCGGTCATCATGGCCGGCGTCTACGGCTTTAATAGCCAGCAGAGCACCGACATCATTCAGGTTGCGCTCATTCTTTCGGCAATCGACACGGCCCTTCAAGCCTTCGCTCCCTTCCGTCGCATCGGCGGCGGCCTGCCCATCGTCATGGGCGTTTCGTTCGCGTTCCTGCCGGCCCTGCAGGCCATGGGTGCCTCGGGCTTTAGCTTTGGTGCGCTGCTGGGCGGCGAGATTGTCGGCGGTGCCGTCGCGGTCCTCTTTGGTCTGGCCTACAGCAAGATTAAGTGGCTGTTCCCGCCCGTCGTGACCGGTACGGTCATCTTCTCCATCGGCGTTTCGCTGTATCCCACGGCCGTCAAGTATATGGCCGGCGGTATGGGTACGCCGCTGTGGGGCACCCCGCAGGCCTGGTGCGTCGCTCTTATCACCTTCGCCGTGGTCTTTGCGCTCGCCAACTTTGGCAAGGGCACGCTCAAGCTGGGATCCGTGTTCTTTGGCATGATCGTTGGCATGATTGTCTCCATCCCCTTTGGCATGATCGACTTCTCCAGCGTCGCCACCGCTCAGGTCTTCGCCCTTCCCAAGCTCATGCCCTACGCACTCGAGTTTGATCCCGAGGTCTGCATTACCCTCGCCGTCGTGTTCCCCATGGTCGCCATCCAGGTTATCGGCGACGTCTCCGCTGCCTGCCTGGGCTCCATCGACCGTATGCCCACCGAGCGCGAGCTTTCCGGCGCTATCGTGTCCCAGGGCCTCACCTCTATGGTCGGCGGCCTGCTGGGCGGTCTTCCCACCAGCGCCCTTGGCCAGAACGTGGGCATCATCTGCTCCAACAAGGTCGTCAACAAGTGGGTCTTTGTGATCATCGCGGCCGTCTTTGCCATCGCCGGTCTGTTCCCGCAGCTCTCTGCCGTCCTTTCCGCTATCCCGCAGCCCGTCATCGGCGGCGCGACCGTCGGCGTCTTTGGCACCATCACCATGAACGGCGTGCGCATGTTCACCCGCGAGGGCCTCACGCAGCGCACTACCACCATCGTCGGTACCTCCGTCGTCTTTGGCCTGGGTATCTGGATGGCCAGCGGTTGCCTTGCCGGCGAGGGTATGCCCACCTGGGTTTCCACCGTCATCGGCTCCAATGCCGTAACCCCCACCGCCATCATGGCCATTGTCCTTAACCTGATCCTTCCGCAGACGCCGGTCGTGGCCCAGCACATCGATGCTGCCAAGGACGCTGCCGTGGATCTGGTCTTGCCCGAGAGCAAGAAGTAACCAATTCGGTGCTATTCGTCGGCGGACGCATCGCCTCGTCCGCCGACGTCATGCGGCGCCAAGCCGCACTTCAAAGGGTTTGTCCCTTTGGTGAAGCGTTGACGGGAGAGGGCCCGTTTCCGGTGTAGGCCGGCGCTTCGCACTCCGCCATGTCAGAGGTGTCAAACCCCGCCTCTGATGTCGAAGGGAGCATCCATGCTTCTGGTCGCTAACGGTTCCGTCTTTACCCGCAACGCTCAGACCCCGTTTATTCCAAACGGTGCGGTCGCCATTGACGGAGATACGATCGTCGAAGTGGGCCCCGAGTGCGAGCTCAAGGCCAAGTACCCGGATGCCGAGTACGTCGACGCCCAGGGCAACCTCATCATGCCCGGACTCATCAACTGCCACACCCACATCTATTCGGGTCTAGCCCGCGGCCTTGCCATCAAGGGCTGCAACCCCACCAACTTCCTGGAGAATCTTGAGCAGCAGTGGTGGAAGATCGACGACAACCTGACGCTCGACGGCACCAAGGCCAGCGCCTATGCCACGATCTTGGACTCCATCCGCGACGGCGTCACCACGATCTTCGATCACCATGCGAGCTTCTGTGAGATCCCGGGTAGCCTCTTTACCATTAAGGACGCAGCTCAGGAGCTGGGCATGCGTTCGTGCCTGTGCTACGAGGTCTCCGATCGCCGCGGCCAGGAAAAATGCGACCAGGCCATTGCCGAGAACGCCGAATTTGCCCAGTGGGCCGCCAAGGAGCGTCGCGATAACGACAACCATATGATCGCCGCCATGTTTGGCGGACATGCCACCTTTACGCTTTCGGACGAGACCATGGATAAGATGGCCGAGGCCAACAACGGCCTGACCGGCTTCCACATCCATGTGTGCGAGGGCATGAACGACGTGTGGGATTCCCGCCTCAACCGCGGCGGCATCAGCCCCGTCGAGCGCCTGCTGCAGCACAACCTGCTGGGTCCCGACACCATGCTGGGCCACTGCATCCACGTGACGCCTGCCGAGATGGATATCGTCAAGGAGTCCGGCACCTGGCTCGTCAACAACCCCGAATCCAATATGGGCAACGCCGTGGGCTGCGCCCCCGTGCTCGAGTTCTTCCGCCGCGGCATCCCCGTGTGCATGGGCACCGATGCCTACACCCACGATATGCTCGAGAGCCTCAAGGTCTTCCTGATCATTCAGCGTCACAACGCCGCTATGCCCAACGTGGGCTGGTGCGAGGCAATGACGATGCTGTTCGAGAACAACGCCAAGATGGCCAGCAAGTACTTCGATCGCAAACTCGGTGTGCTCGAGGCCGGCGCTGCCGCCGACGTCATCGTCATGGACTACAAGCCCTTTACGCCGCTGAGCGAGGAGAACATCGACGGCCACATGCTCTTTGGCATGATGGGCAAAAACTGCCGCACCACCATCATCAACGGCCGCGTCCTGTACAAGGATCGCGAGTTCGTTGGCATTGATGAGGACAAGATCAACGCGTGGACCATGGCTGAGTCCAAGAAGCTCTGGAGCACGCTCAACGAACGCACCTACTAATTACAAGTAGATTCACGCGCGTCGGATGTTTCGCCGCGTTCGACGCGCGTATAGGCGGCCTCCGCGGGGTCGCCGGCGCTGTGCTAGCGCTACACCGTATTTGCGCCCGTCGCGCGGTCTCGCCGGGCGTTACAGAGAGGAGCTCATTATGAGCGACATCATGAGGCCGATCCCGTTTTCGCAGCTGATGAACTGGATCATCGAGGAGCACAAGACTCAGGGCGCCGTCTTTGGCGTGCGCAAGATGGTCACGACCAACCAGGAGGGCGCGCTTCCCATTTTTGACGAGCGCATCGAGACTCCGTTTGGCCCGGCCGCCGGTCCCAATACGCAGCTGGCCCAGAACATCGTGGCATCCTACGTGGCCGGTTCCCGCTTCTTTGAGCTCAAGACCGTTCAGGTTATGGACGGCGAGGAGCTCTCCAAGTGTGTGAACAAGCCCTGCATCGTGGCGCAGGACGAGTGCTACAACTGCGAGTGGTCGACCGAGCTCGAGGTTCCGCAGGCCTTTGCCGAGTACGTGAAGGCATGGTTTGCCTGCCACCTGATCGCTCGCGAGTACGGCCTGGGCAGCCCGGATGGTTTTGTCTTCAACATGTCCGTGGGTTATGACCTCGAGGGCATCAAGAGCCCCAAGGTCGATGCGTACATTGAGGGCATGAAGGACGCCAGCGGCTCCGAGGTTTGGAACGAGTGCCGCACGTGGGCGCTCGCTAACCTGGACAAGTTTGAGCATGTCGATGCCGCGTTTGTCGAGTCCATCCCGGCGCGCGTCTCCAACTCCATTACCGAGTCCACGCTGCATGGCTGCCCGCCGGCGGAGATCGAGCGCATCGCGACCTATCTGATTACCGAGAAGGGTCTCAACACCTACATCAAGTGCAACCCCACGCTGCTGGGCTATGAGTTTGCCCGCCAGCGTCTGAACGAGCTGGGCTTTGACTACATCGTTTTCGATGACACGCACTTCCGTGAGGACCTACAGTGGGCCGATGCCGTGCCTATGTTCGAGCGCCTGATTGCCCTGTGCGCCGAGCGCGGCCTGGAGTTTGGCGTCAAGCTGACCAACACCTTCCCCGTCGACGTGACGAGAAACGAGCTGCCCTCTACCGAGATGTACATGTCCGGCCGTTCGCTGTTCTCGCTGACCATCGAGGCCGCCCGCCGCATTACCGAGCAGTTTGACGGTAAGCTGCGCATCAGCTACTCCGGTGGTGCCACGGTCTACAACATCCGCGCCCTGTATGATGCCGGCATTTGGCCCGTCACCCTGGCGACCGACGTGCTCAAGCCCGGTGGCTACGAGCGCTTTAGCCAGATGGCCGGCGAGTTTACCGACCTGGATGGCAAGCCGTTTGCGGGCGTCTCGCTCGAGGCCGTGACCGCGATTCAGACCGACTCGCTCACCAACCCGCTCTACAAGAAGCCGCTGCGCCCGCTGCCCGACCGCAAGGTCGCCGGCAAGAGCCCGCTTTCCGACTGCTTTACCACGCCGTGCCGCACGAGCTGTCCCATCCAGCAGGATATTCCCGCCTATCTGGCGGCTGTTGACGAGGGCCGCTTCGAGGACGCGCTCAACATCATCATCGAGCGCAACGCCCTGCCGTTTATCACCGGCACCATCTGCCCGCATCCCTGCGGCCGCGCTTGCGAGCGTGCGTTCTACGAGCCCGAGGGTGCCCAGATTCGCGCCAGCAAGCTCAAGGCTGCCCGCGAGGCCATGACCGCCGTGCTGCCCAAGCTGCGCGCCCAGGCCATTGCCAACGACGGCGAGCACAACGTTGCCGTTATCGGTGGCGGCCCGGCCGGTCTGGCGACGGCGTTCTTCCTGACGCGTGCCGGCGTGCCCGTCACTATCTTTGAGGCCCGCGATTCGCTCGGCGGCGTGGTCCGCCACGTGATCCCCGAGTTCCGTATTGCGAGCGACGATATCTCCCACGATGCCGAGCTCTGCCTGGCCTTTGGCGCCAAGGTGCAGCTCAACGCTCGCGTGGATTCCATTGAAGAGCTCAAGGCCCAGGGCTTTACCGACGTGGTCGTGGCCACCGGTGCCTGGATGCCCGGCTCTGCGGGCTTGGGCGAGGGTGCCGAGCTCGACGTGCTGGAGTTCCTCGAGACCGCCAAGAAGGGCGAGAAGCTCGAGCTGGGCGAGGACGTCGTGGTCATCGGCGCCGGCAACACCGCCATGGATGCTGCCCGCGTGGCCAAGCGCCTGGCTGGTGTGAAGAACGTGCGCCTGGTGTATCGCCGCACCAAGAAGCAGATGCCCGCCGACGAGGAAGAGCTTGATCTTGCTCTTGCCGACGGCGTTGAGTTCTGCGAGCTGCTGGCGCCCAAGGCACTCAACGGCGCCGTGCTGACCTGCGATGTTATGGAGCTTGGCGAGCCGGATGCAAGCGGCCGTCGCAGCCCCGTCGCCACGGGCGAGACCGTCGAGCTTCCCGCCACCACGGTGATCTGCGCCGTGGGCGAGGGCATCGACGCCAGCCTGTACGATGCCGCGGGCGTCGAGCACGACCGTCGCGGCCGCCTTGCCGCCACCTCCACCGGCGTCGAGGGCGTCTGGGCTGCGGGCGACTGCCGTCGCGGTCCTGCCACCGTGGTCGAGGCCATCGCCGATGCCGCCGAGGTTGCCCGTGCCATCGCCGGCGTGGACTTTAACAAGTACGCCGACCAGAATGCTCAGGCCGGCCGCGAGGACACCTGCTACGAGCGCAAGGGGTCGCTGTGCCGCGACAAACGCAACTGCACCAAGACCCGCTGCCTGGGCTGCGGCTCGGTGTGCGAGGTCTGCTGCGACGTGTGCCCCAACCGCGCCAACGTGGCAATTAAGGTGCCGGGCCTGGCCAAGCATCAGGTCGTCCATGTCGACGGCATGTGCAACGAGTGCGGCAACTGCGCCGTGTTCTGCCCTTACCAGGAGGGTCGTCCCTACAAGGACAAGCTCACCCTGTTCTGGAGCGAGGAGGACATGGAGAACTCCGAGAACGAGGGCTTCCTGGCCGTGGACGAGGACCACTTTAAGGTTCGCGTCGCCGGCACGGTCCGCACCGTCTCGGTCGATGCCGTCAACACCGGTCTTCCCGAGGCCGTCCGCCTGACCATCAGGGCTGTGCGCGACAACTATTCGTACCTTCTTAAGAAATAGGCGAGTCTCTTATGGCCAAATCCATTCAACATAACGTGGCCTACGTTGCCTGCGGAAGCGGTTGCGCCTCCGCAGGCGGCGATGCCCGCTGCAGCGAAGGCTGCATTGGCTGTGGCGCCTGCGTCACGGCTTGCCCCCACGGTGCCATCTCACTGGTCGACGGCGTTGCCCGCGTGGACCGCTCCAAGTGCACGGGCTGCGGCCTGTGCGGCATGGCGTGCCCGCAGCGCGTGATTGCCTTCGTTCCCGGCTACCAGAACATCCTGGTGCGCTGTAACAACACCGACAAGGGCGCCATTGCGCGCAAGATCTGCGAAACGAGCTGCATCGGTTGCGGCATGTGCGCCAAAAAGTGCCCTGCCGGCGCTATTCGCATCGAGGACAACTGCGCCCATATCGACGGCGCGGACTGCCTGTCGTGCGGCATGTGCGCGGTTGTGTGCCCGCATGGCGCCATTCACGACCGCACCGGCATTGCCGCCGGCGTGTAGAAGGGAATCACCATGGCACAGGAATTCACTTTTACCGTTAACGGCGTGGAGCGCACGACGACTCAGAACAAACCGCTGCTGCGCTACCTGCGGGACGACCTGCATATTCACTCCGCCAAGGACGGCTGCTCCGAGGGCGCGTGCGGTACCTGCACCATCCACGTGGACGGTGCGGCCGTCAAGGCGTGCGTGCTGACCACCGCGCTTGCCGCCGGCCGTAACATCGTAACCGTCGAGGGCCTGCCCGAGGACGTGCGCGAGGCCTTTGTGTACGCCTTTGGCGCCGTGGGCGCCGTGCAGTGCGGCTTTTGCATCCCCGGCATGGTCATGGCGGGTGCGGCACTCATCGCCGAGGACCCCGAGCCCACCGAGGAACAGATCAAGTACGCCATTCGCGGCAACGTCTGCCGTTGCACCGGCTACAAGAAGATTATCGAGGGCATTTCGCTGGCAGCCGCGGTGCTCCGCGGCGAAAAGCAGATCGACGGGGACCTGGAGCGCGGCGATGACTACGGCGTGGGCAAGCGCGCCTTCCGTATCGACGTGCGCAAGAAGGTGCTCGGCGAGGGCAAGTACCCCGACGACATCGACGAGCTCGACCAGCCGGGCCTGACCTATGCCAGCGCCGTGCGCTCGAAGTACCCGCGTGCCCGCGTGCTCTCCATCGATACCTCCAAGGCCGAGGCCCTGCCCGGCGTGGTGGGCATTCTGCGCGCCGAGGACGTGCCGGTCAACCAGGTCGGCCACCTTATCCAGGACTGGGACGTCATGATCGCCCAGGGCGATATCACCCGCTGCGTGGGCGATGCCATCGTGCTGGTGGTTGCCGAGGACGAGGCGACGCTCGAGAAGGCCAAGAAGCTCGTCAAGGTTGATTACGAGCCTCTGGAACCCGTGCGTAACATCGCCGAGGCCAGGGCTGCCGACGCTCCGCGCCTGCACGACAGCTTCTTTGCCTTTGGCAACACGGTGGAGCTCAAGGACAACGTATGCCAGAGCCGTCACGTGACGCGTGGCGACGCCGCCAAGGCGCTGGCGGAGAGCGCGTTCACCGTGACGCAGCGCTTTACTACGCCCTTTAACGAGCATGCTTTCTTGGAGCCCGAGTGCGCCGTCGCCTTCCCGTACAAGAACGGCGTCAAGGTGCAGTCGACCGACCAGGGCGCCTACGACACGCGTAAAGAGTGCGCCCACATGTTTGGCTGGGATAGCGAGCCCGAGCGCGTGGTCGTCGAGACCATGCTCGTGGGCGGCGGCTTTGGCGGCAAGGAGGACGTGTCCATCCAGCACCTGGCCGCGCTCGCCGCATATAAGTTCCAGCGTCCCGTGAAGTGCAAGCTCGCGCGTGCCGAGTCGCTCGCGTTCCATCCCAAGCGCCACGCCATGGACGGCACCTTTACACTGGGCTGCGACGCCGAGGGCAACTTTACCGGCCTGGATTGCGAGATCAACTTTGATACCGGCGCCTACGCGTCGCTGTGCGGCCCGGTGCTCGAGCGCGCCTGTACGCATGCCGTCGGCCCCTACAAGTACCAGAATACCGACATTCGCGGCTTTGGCTACTACACCAACAACCCGCCCGCCGGCGCGTACCGCGGCTTTGGCGTTTGCCAGTCCGAGTTTGCGCTCGAGAGCCTGATCGACCTGCTGGCCGAGAAGGTCGGCCTGGATCCGTGGGAGATTCGCTACCGTAACGCCATCGAGCCGGGCGAGGTTCTGCCCAACGGGCAGATTGCCGACTGCTCCACGGCGCTGAAGGAGACGCTGCTCGAGGTCAAGGATGCCTACTATGCGCATCCCGGACACGCCGGTATCGCCTGCGCCATGAAGAACGCCGGCGTGGGCGTGGGCCTGCCCGATGCCGGCCGCTGCAAGATTCGCGTCGAGAACGGCGTGGCCGTGGTCTATGCTGCCACGTCCGACATCGGCCAGGGCTGCAACACGGTCTTTTTGCAGGACGTTGCCGAGGCATGCGGCCTGCCGCTTCGCTGCATCGCCAATGGCGAGTGCTCTACCGAGAACGCTCCCGACTCCGGCACCACGTCTGGCTCGCGTCAGACGGTCGTGACCGGCGAGGCCGTGCGCGGTGCCGCCTTCCTGCTGCGCGATGCCATGCTTGACATCGAGGCCGGCAAGCATGCACCCGATGCTCCTGTGAGCGCCCATGGTGATGGCATCAAGATCGAGTACGACGACGGTCGCGCCTATCAGCTGCACACACAGGAACTCGTCGCCGGCCAGGGTATGCATCCTCAAGATCCCGCTGCCGCCATCAAGGCGCTCGAGGGCTGCGAGTTTGGGTACGTGTACCTGGAGCCGACCGACAAGCTGGGCGCCGACGTTCCCAACCCCAAGAGCCACATCTGCTACGGCTTTGCCACGCATGTGGTCATTCTGGATGATGACGGTCGCGTGAGCGAGGTCTATGCCGCGCACGATTCCGGCAAGGTGGTCAATCCCATCTCCATCCAGGGTCAGATCGAAGGCGGCGTGCTCATGGGTATGGGCTATGCGCTTACCGAGGATTGGCCGCTCAAGGACTGCGTGCCCCAGGCAAGGTACGGCACGCTCGGACTGTTCCGTGCGCCCGAGATTCCGGATATCCACGCCATCTACGTGGAGAAGGATGAGCTGCTGCCCGTGGCATACGGCGGCAAGGGCATCGGCGAGATCGCAACGATTCCCACGGCGCCCGCCGTACAGAACGCCTATCGCGCATTTGACGGCAAGCTGCGTCCGGATCTGCCCATGGTGGATACGCCCTGCAGCCGCGCCCGCAACCGCGGGTAGGGTAGGGCGCGGACGGCCATTGCTGACGAGCTGTTCGCGCTCAACATCAACTACATACGCTGCGCCTTTGGCCCCGGCTCCATCGCGAGCCGGGGCCCTTTGTTTGGAGTGGAAACTGCGTCCCGGATTTGGCGCTCAGAACGGGACACGCTTTCCGGATGGGATGCTTGGCGGAAACTACGGCCCAGTTTTTGGCTCCAGAACGGGATGCATTTTCCGGAACGGTCCACGTGCGGTGGTGTACCGCCCCTTTCGTGTGCGCCGCTTGTCGAATTACGTTATAGCTAGCTATATTATAGGAAGGTATAATATAGCTAGCTATAACGTAAAGGAAGGATGGTCTATGTTTGTCGGAAGAACAGCGGAAATGTCCGAGCTCAATCGACTGTATGGCACGGACTCCTTTGAGATGCCTGTGATTTACGGCCGCCGTCGTGTGGGTAAAACGCGCCTTATCACAGAGTTCATCCAAGGCAAGAAGGCTATTTACTTTCAAGCTCGTCGTACCAATGCGGAGGCAAACCTGCACGGCTTTAGCCAGGCGATACTTGCAGGCTCGGTTGGTGCTGCAGGCGTGTCGTTTCGTAGTTTTGACGAGGCGTTCGATGCATTGGTCACCATGGCTCGAACGGAGCGTTTGATTGTCGTGATTGACGAGTATCCCTATCTCGCCCAATCGAATCCCGAGATCAGCTCGTTGCTGCAAGACAAGATCGACCACTTATACAAAGAGACCAGGCTAATGCTGATCCTATGCGGCTCGTCTCTTTCGTTTATGGAGGAACAGGTGTTGGGCTACGAGAGCCCACTATACGGTAGGCGTACGGCCCAGTTTAAGATCATGCCGCTCGATTTTACGACGACCCTCGGGTTGTGGCAGAGCATGAGTCGCGAAGACGCTGCAGTTTGCTATGGTATGACGGGCGGCATTCCTGCATATATCGAGAGAGTCGATCCTGCCGCATCGCTCAAGGACAACATCAAACGTCTTTTCCTTACTCCTACGGGCTATCTCTTTGAGGAGCCGAGTAACCTGCTAATGCAAGAGTGCCGCAATCCCGAGCAATATGATGCGATCGTGCAAGCAATTGCTCAGGGGCGCTCGAAGATCTCGGAGATTGCGAGCTCTACGGGAATCCCTGCGAGCAACGTAAAGAGCTATGTGGATAAGCTGGCGTCGCTTGGGATTGTCGAGCGCGAGCTGCCCCTAAACGAGACGAGCAATAAGCGAGCCGTGTATCTGCTGAGCGACCAGATGTTTAGGTTCTGGTACAAGTTTGTTCCGCAGAACATCGGGCTGATTCAAAACGATATGGCCGAGATGGCGTATAAGCGCATTGAGCCGCACGTATCGGATTACATGGGTACGGTCTTTGAGCTTATATGCAGACAATACGTGTACGAACTCGCGCGCGCGGGCCAGCTCGATGTGGTTCCGGCGAGCGTCGGGCGCTGGTGGGGGACGGATAATCGCACGCATACGCAGGAAGAGATCGATTTGATTGTCGACGACGGAGAGGGCGCGGCGCTCTTTGCGGAGTGCAAATGGCGTAACGAACCGGCAGGCGAGGATGTTCTGGAAAAGCTCGTGTACCGAAGCGAGCTCTTTAGGCGTCAGCATAAAAGCTACGTGATCTTCTCGAAGCGTGGCTTTACGCAAGGATGTCAGGAAGCTGCGGCGAGCAGGGGAGATACCAAGCTGATTTCGTTTGCCGAGATGTGCGAGCGGAGATAACCAAGCGCGCTCTGATGTGATTGCTCGGAATGGGTCGCGCTAAGGATGCCAAGCGTAAAACCTACAATGAAAATGGCGTAAAAACTACATCTGTCATGGCGTAAAAACTACATTGAAAGTAGCGTAAAATCAGCATTGAGAATGGCGTAATTTCGCATATCGCGTGATAGAGAGGGACGGCCGTCTATGGATGCACCAAAGAGATTGACCCAAAAGGGATATAGGCCCCGGCTCATAGAGGAGCGCCTCGACACCCTTATGCGGGCGTTTGGCTGTGTGGAGATCAACGGCCCCAAATGGTGCGGCAAGACCTGGACGGCGCTCTCTCGCTCGGCGAGCGTCTCCAGGCTCGATGAGCCTGCGCAGCGTGCGGCGGCAGAGGTCGACCCAAGCCTGGCGCTCATCGGCGATGCGCCACACCTGGTCGATGAATGGCAGGAGGTGCCCGAGGTTTGGGATGCCGCCCGGCGTTTCGTGGACGCGAGCGGCAACGAACGGGGGACACTTTTGCTCACGGGCTCGACCGCGCTCAAAAGCGAGGAGCGCAGCCATGTTCGTCATTCCGGCACGGGTAGGATCGCCCGTCTGTCAATGCGCCCCATGGCCCTGTGTGAGTCGGGCGACGGCGAGCCGCTCGTGTCACTGGCAAGCCTCTTTAAGGGCGAGGATTTTGCCCCTCAGCGTCGCGAGAGCACGGTGGATGACGTCGCCCGCTGGTGCTGCAGGGGCGGTTGGCCTGCAAATCTTGGGCTTTCGGAAGATCTTGCGCGAGAGACGGCAAGCCAGTACGTGCACTCGGTGCTCGACGTCAACGTGCTGGACGAGGGCATGTCGCCCGAGCTTGCACACGGCCTTTTGCGAGCTCTTGCCATGAACGAGAGCCAGGCTGTCACGTACAAGACGCTCGTAAAGGACGCCTCGTACGGTGAGGCGGGCCCCGACGAGAGGACCATCGCTGCGTACTTGGACCTCTTCAACAGGCTCAAGCTGACCGAGGACCTGTGCGGATGGGAGCCGCCCATGCGCTCGAAGGCCCGCGTTCGCGTGCGCCCCAAGCGCTACTTCTGTGACCCGTCACTTGCGGCGGCGTTGCTGGGGGCTACCCCTGAGCGGCTGCTTGGCGATATGCAAACGCTGGGGATGCTCTTTGAGAATCTCGTCCTGCGCGACGTGCGCGTGTTCCTTTCCACCTACGGCGGTGTCGACAACAGTGTCCATTATTTCCGAGATGAGAAGGGCCTTGAGGTCGATCTGATCGTTGAGCACGACGGGCGCTGGGGAGCCATCGAGGTCAAGCTGAGTGATGCGAAAGCAGACGATGGAGCGAGAAATCTCAAGGCGCTGGAGAGGAAAGTGCTCTCCAATCCTGCCGCCCAGAATGCCGCGCCGGCGTTTTTGGCGGTCGTGGTTGGAAAGGGGAGCATTGCCTACACACGCGACGACGGCGTGGCGGTGATTCCCATGGCGGCACTTGGGGCGTAGTGGTTTTGCGGGCGTGCCGTGCTTCCTTTACCGAAAATCCATTTGGTAAACCAGATGCTCGCGGATAGAATAAAGTTGACGGCAGCCCAAGGGTGATAGCTGGGCAGCGCCGTTGCTTGGTCAAGAGGTCAGTGCCTTAATGGCAGCGACTTGTTATGCTTCGAATGCTGCTTGAGTGCCTCGGAAAGTTCGATAAGCGCCGTGAAGAGCGAGACCAAAGCAACCAAGAGCTCTACGAGCTCTGATGGGCCCGGGATGACCGCTGATTCAAGTCACCGGGCCTAAATCTTTTTCATGCATTTGA
>CAJLCM010000049.1:0-15293 GCA_905205145.1 uncultured Collinsella sp. | reverse complement strand
TGCCTAGCGCTTCCGATCCGCGCCAGCAGAATCGTACACGGCAGCCGGCGTCGCGCCCTGCCCAGCCTGGCCAGCGTCCGGCACAGCCGACGCAGCGCGCAGCTCAGCCTGCCTCGCGCTCGGTGCAGTCCTTCTCTCATTCGGCCCAACCTGTTCAACGGACGGGTCAGCAGCCTTCTGCTCGTTCGGTTCAGCATTCGGCTTCTCACGCGGCTCAGCAGCCCACTGCTCGTACGGCCCAGCCTGCAGGCGGTACCCGCTTTAAGCAGCAGGCACCTACCCAGCGAACTCAGGCCCCTCAATCGCATTCGCATCACACTCGCGGTTCGCATGGCGTTGCTCCGGCGACCCGCTCGAGCTACAACACGCATGCTCGTCGCGGTGCTCAAAAGAAGAGTTCTCCGGTTCCCATGATCATCGGCGTTGTGGTGGCGGTGCTCGCGCTTGCTGCGATCGCTTTCTTTGTCGTGCCGGCCGTCAAGGGCTTCTTTGCCGGTGAGGATACGAAGGTCACGGCTGGTCAGCAGGTTACGGTGACCATTCCCGATGGTGCTTCGGGCGATACGATCGCCTCGATTCTCTCCGAGAACCATATCGTCGAGAATCCCAAGGATTACTATGCGGCGGTGAAAAAGCTTAACGCCGATATGTCGCTCAAGCCTGGTACCTATTCGTTCACCACACTCATGGACGCGACAAAGGTTGTTCAGCAGCTCATGGAAGGCCCCAACGCGGGATCCAATGCGCTGACTATCCCTGAGGGCCTAACGGTCGATCAAGTCGCCGACCGTGTGGCCCAGGCTTACGACAGCATCTCTAAGGAAGACTTCCTCAACCAGGCCAAGGCCTCCAACTACGTGGACGACTATAGCTTCCTTAAGGGCGCCGCCAACGACTCGCTCGAGGGTTTCTTGTTCCCCAAGACCTATTCGTTGGGTGATTCGCCGACGGCCGATGACGTGATTCGCGCTATGCTCGATCAGTTTAAGACCGAGTACAAGTCGCTTGACTTTGCGAGCTGCGAAGCCAAGATCAAGGAGCGCTACGGTGTGGAGATGTCCGACTACGACATCGTCAACTTGGCCTCTATCGTTGAGCGCGAGGGCCTCAACGCCGATCAACGTGCGCACGTGGCTTCGGTCTTCTACAACCGCCTTGCCGGCAAGCTCGACGGTTTGCGCTATCTCAACAGCGATGCGACCATGATGTATGTCACCGGTGGCGAGGTTACCGCCGACGACCTGCAGAGCGATAGTCCGTATAACACCTATAAGCACGAGGGCCTGCCACCGACGCCCATCTGCTCTCCGTCGCTCGAGGCACTCAAGGCCACGTTAGAGCCGACCGACTCCGATGACCTATATTTCTACATTACGCAGGACGAGGAGTACTTCTCGCAAACCTACGAAGAGCATCAACAGTCTTGGAATTAGCATGAGGATTTTTAGCCCCAAACGATACGTTGCCTCGGTCGATCGCATCGACCTTGATACCCTGTGGGCCGACGGCAAACGCGCCATTCTGCTCGATCGCGATAACACGCTGGTGCCGCGCGACACCGAGCAGGTTCCCGCCGCGGTTTCCGCTTGGCTCGACGCCGCCCGCGCCAACGGCTTTAAGCTGTGCATGGTGTCCAACAACTGGCATCGCGACCAGGTCATGAGCTCTGCACGCGAGCTGGGACTCGAGGCCATCAGCCACGCCATGAAGCCGGCGCCGTTTGCCCTCAAGGCGGGTCTTAAGCGCCTCGGCGCCACGGCCGACGAGGCGGTGCTGATCGGTGATCAGCTCTACACGGACGTGTGGAGCGGCAACTTCGCCGGCGTCGATACCATCCTGGTAAAGCCGCAGGCGACGCAGGACCTGTGGTATACGCAGATCTTCCGTATCTTTGAGCGCCGGGCCCTGCGCGACCTTCCCTGCGAGGAATAGGTCTCGTCATGCCCCAGCACACCAAACACGGCTGCGACCATATCTTCTTTATCGGCTTTTTGGGCGCGGGCAAATCGACGCTCGCGCGCAACGTCGGCACCATGTTTAAGCGGCGTTTTATCGATACCGACCGCCTCGTCGTGCGTCGTTGCGGCAAGTCGGTAACCGAGATTTTTGAGACCGAGGGCGAGGATTGTTTTCGCGAGCTCGAGACCTCGGCGCTCCGTTCGCTCCAAAGCGAGCGCAGCCTGTTGGTTTCGTGCGGGGGCGGTATCGTCGAAACGCCGGTGAATATTGAGCTGATGCACGAAATGGGTACGTGCGTGTACCTCGAGGGCGACTTCGAGGATTCGATTCGCCAGATTCGGCGGTCCGATACGCGCCCCGATTTCCGCTCTCCCGAGCATGCCGCGCGCCTGTTTGAGCATCGCCGTCCGCTGTATCGACAGGCCGCCGACCTTACCCTTGATATTCGCAACAAGTCCTTCGAGGACGTTTCCTACCTTTGTGCCGAGATGCTTTTGGAGCGTGGACTGCTATGATTCGCCGTCAACTGATCAATTTCCAAAACCGCAGCGTCGATGTCCGTGTCGGATTGGGTGCGTTCGATGAGCTTTCGCGCATGTTTGCCTCGGCCGTGGGCAAGCCTAAGCGCGCGATGGTGGTTTGGAACTCCGCCTCGTCAGAACGTTTTGATGAGGTCGTCGAGCATGCGCTGGTCGACGCCGGCTTTGCCGTGTCGCTGCTCGTCCTCGAGGTTTCGCCTGCCGGTGCTACGCTGGCCGATGCCGATACCGTCTTTGGCGCCCTGTCGGCTAACGGCATTACCTGCGACGATCTGGTTGTCGCCGTTGGCGATGCCGCAACCTGCTCGGTTGTTAGCTGGTGTGCCAATCAGTGGTGCGGCCGCACCGAGTGCGCGTTGCTGCCGACGACGTTCGACGCCATGCTCACGGTCGCGACGACCATGAAGCCGCTCGTCGCCTCGTCGTCGAATGCTCTTCCCGCTATCGCGTTCCGTCCCGAACCGGGCTTGGTCGTGTGTGACCTCGATCTTGTTCGCGAGGCGGACCCCGAGGACCTCAAGCTCGGCTATGTGGTACTTGTTGGCACCATGCTTTCAAGCAGCAGGTCCCGCTGGAATCAGTTTACTGAGACCGTCCCCGAGATTCTCGCGGGCGAGGAGGTCGCGCTCGTTAATGCCGTTCAATGGTCTCAGACTGCCCGCAAGGACGTACTAATGGCCACGAACCCGAGCGCCCGCCATGCGCTCGATTTTGGCAAGACGGGGGAGCGTACCCTGCGCGCTTGCTTGGGCGATGCCGCCTCGCAGGTCCCTGCCTACCAGCTGTTGTCCGAGGGCATGCGCTTTGAGGCGCGCGTTGCCCACGATGCCTGCGACTTCGATATCGATTACGTCTTTGAGGTCGATGACTGCTTGGAGGACTTTGGTATCGAGGAACTTGCCTTCAATCTGGAGCCTGCCGCATATATCGAGGAGTTCCGCAAGCAGCAGTTTGAACGCTCGAACCGCAGCATGTTGCCGCTGCCCGCGGCACTCGGCGCCATTCGCCTAACGAACGTTGAGGACGAGGTTCTTGAGCGCCATGCTCACGCCTACTTGGCTTCTCGCAAAGAACTTCTCTAAGATTTATTGACATCCATCGTCTTTCGTATCATGTTGAGGGGCGGGTTTTCAATCGGTTGCGGATCGCATGCGATTCTGTCGTTCGGTTGAGACCCGTCCCGTCTATATAGAGACAACAAGAAAGGAATCTGCATGTCTGAGTTTGCTGCCGGTCCTGCCGGTCGTATCGAGCGTGTCCGTGCCCTGATGGTCGAGCGTGGTTACGACGCCATCGTGGTGCGCGACGAGGCCAACCTTCGTTGGCTTACGGGCGTGAAGGGCGTCTTCGACTACACCTTCGAGTTCCCGCACGCTGCGTTTGTTACGGCCGACCAGTGCCTGTTCCACACCGACTCGCGCTACCTCAATAGCTTTGAGGAGAACACGCCCGCCGGCAGCCCTTGGGTCTACGACATGGATGAGGGCACCATCCCCGGTTGGGTCGCCGGCAAGATCGCGGCCAACAAATGCCGCGTCTGCGCTGTCGAGGACGATATGCAGATTAATTTCTACCAGGGTATTCAGCGCGGCCTGGAGGACCGCTCCGTCGCCTGTATGCTGCCGCTGATGCACGACGACATCCGCAAGATGCGCGCCATCAAGGATGCCGAGGAGATCGAGCTCATGCGCCACGCACAGTCGATCACCGACGCCGCCTTCCAGCACATGCTCGGCTTTATTAAGCCTGGTATGACCGAGAAGCAGGTTCGCAACGAGCTCGAGAACTTTATGTTCGCCAACGGCGCCGATAGCCTTGCCTTCGGCTCCATCGTGGCGAGCGGTCCCAACACCGCCAACCCGCATGCCGTGCCGAGCGATCGCGTGATCGAGAAGGGCGATTTCGTTCTTATGGATTACGGCGCGGGCTACTGTGATTACCGCTCCGACATGACACGCACCGTCGTGATGGGCGAGCCCACGCAGGAGCAGGTCGACCTGTACGCACTCGTGCGCCGCACGCACGAGGAGTGCGTCGCCGCCATCCATCCGGGCGTCGAGGGTAACGATATCTTCAAGCTCTCCAAGAAGATCATCGGCGATGCCGGCTATGGCGATTACTATAACCATGGTCTGGGCCACGGCGTGGGCATCGACATCCACGAGCTGCCCAACTTCAACCGCAGCAAGAACACCATCGAGATCGGCTCGGTTGTCACCATGGAGCCCGGCGTCTACCTGCCCGGTGTGGGTGGCGTGCGCCTTGAGGACTACGGCGTGGTCACCGAGAACGGCTACGAGCCCTTCACCAAGACCCCGCACGACCTGCACGTTATCGACTGCTAGTCTACTTCGGTAGATAGTGTGGGGCGGGGCGTTCGGATCGATTCGGACGCCCCGCGTTCTCTTTTTATGCGCTCGCTGCAGGCGCCGTCTGCAAGTGTATAATTTCTATCGTATGTAATTTGGACGCTTGTGCGTTCTGCCCATAACAAGAAAGGTCGCTATGCCTACCATTTCTACCGCCGACTTCAAGAACGGCCTCGGTCTCCGCATCAAGGACAAGGTCTACACCATCGTCGAGTTCCAGCATGTCAAGCCGGGCAAGGGCGGCGCATTTGTGCGCTACAAGACCCGCGACATCAAGAGCGGCCGCGTCGTCGAGAACACCTGCAACGCCGGCACCAAGTTCGAGAGCGTCATGCTTACCACCCGCGAGTTCCAGTACCTCTACAACGATGGTGCCGACTACATCTTCATGGACAACGAGTCCTATGAGCAGGTTCCCGTTCCCGTGGACATGGTGGGCGAGAACTCCAAGTGGCTGCGCGAGAACGACGTCTGCCAGCTGCTCTTCGCCGACGATGAGCTCATGGGCGTGACCCCGCCGATGTTCATCGAGACCACTATCGTCCAGACCGACCCTGGCTTTAAGGGCGACACCGTCCAGGGTTCCACCAAGCCGGCCACGATCGACACCGGCGCTGTTATCCAGGTCCCCATGTACCTCAATGAGGGCGAGGTCATCAAGGTTGACACCCGCGACGGCAAGTTCGTCTCCCGCGTCTAGCAACCAACTCTTCTAGGAGGATTCATGCCCCAGGAAATCAAGATTGACGGCATCGGCATTTCGCCCGATGTTCTGACCGCCACCGTCTCGCGCGCCGTGTCCGATGTCGAGGGCATCGCCTCCGTTGGCGTCAAGGACCTTGCCACCAACCTTGTCTCCATGATGCTCTCGTCTAAGGCCCCGGCTTCCGAGCCGGCGGTCGAAGCCGAGGTCGTCGGCGACAAGCTCGCACTCACCGTGCGTGTCGTGGTGTTCTTTGGCTATCCGTTCAAGAAACTCGCCGAGGCCGTTCGTGCCGCTGTGGTCGCCGCCATCGATGCCCAGGTGGGCGTCGAGGTCGAGCACGTTGACGTTTGCATTGACGGCCTCGTTTTCCCCAAGGAGTAACCTTTGAGCCTTAAGGTTTATCGCGGGCGTACGCTTGCCCGCAGTCAGGCGCTGCAGCTGCTGTTCCAGGCCGAGGCCACGGACAGCCCGCTCGAGCGCGTCCTCGAGGGCGATTTCCTGATCTCGAAGGGTCCCCTCGACCCCTATGCGCTGGAGCTGTGCCGCGGTGCCTACGAGCATATCGACCGCATCGACTGCGCTCTGCGCTCCGTTGCCAAGAACTGGGATCTTATGCGCATGCCCGGCGCCGACCGCAATCTGCTGCGTATCGCCGTTTACGAGATGCGTTTCCTCACCGACGAGGAGGTCTCGGACGCCATCGTGATCAACGAGGCCGTCGAGCTTGCCAAGGCCTATGGCACCGATCAGTCCGCCTCGTTCGTCAACGGCGTGCTGGGTAAGATCGCTCGCAGCGAGGAGCTGCCGGGCGAGGACCTATACCAAGAGCTGCTGGCCGAAGATCGCGCTCGCGAGGAGGCACAGGCTGCCGAGGCTGCCGCAAAGGTTGCGGCTGCTCAGGCTGCCGCCGGTGTACTTGCCGAGGATGCGGACGCTGCTGAGGCCGTCGAGGCCGACTCCGTCGAGGAGTAGCCATGCCAGAGGGTTCCGTCCGCAACTTCGACGAGATTTCGGACCGCTTGGACCAGATCATCGCGACCGTTCGCTCCAAGGATACGTCCCTGGAGCGGTCGCTCGATCTGTTTGACGAGGCGATTGAGCTGGGCTCCCGTGCGGTCGACATGGTCGATAAGTTTGAGCTGACGCCTCGCGAGGCGGATAAGCTCGAGCAGGAATACGATGAGGATGCGGCAAATGAATCCAAGGATAGCCAGGCCGCGTCTCCGGATACGAATGGTTGATGGCATTCATGAAACGTGTGCGTCTTGATGACGAACTGATTTCACAGGGCATCTGCGCCGATCGCGCGGATGCCCTTCGCACTCTTATGGCCGGCTTGGTCTCGAGTGGCGGCGAGCGTTTGACTTCGCCAGGCCTTAAGGTGATCCCGGGCTTGCCACTGCACGTGAAAGGACGCATTCCCTATGTTGGCCGCGGCGGTCTTAAGCTCGAAGGCGCGCTTGATGCGTTTGGTATCAATCCGACGGGCCTTGCCTGTCTGGATGTGGGCTGCTCTACCGGCGGCTTTACCGATTGCCTGCTTAAGCGCGGAGCTGCGACCGTTGTCTCGGTGGACGTGGGTCGCGCTCAGTTCGATTGGTCGTTGCGTCAGGACGATCGCGTGACGCTGCATGAGCGCACCAATGTGACGCAACTGCCAAAACTTGGCTACGAAAGTGCGATTGACCTGGCCGTGTGCGATGTTTCGTTTACGAGCATCGCGAATATCATTGACGCCGCGTTGGCGTGCCTTAAGCCCGCGGGCTCGTTCTGTACGCTTGTGAAACCGCAGTTCGAGGCGCCGGCGGCGCTGGTGGGTGAGGGCGGCATTGTGACCGATCCCGCCGTGCGCCGCGATACACTCGTGGCGGCGGTTGAACTCTTTGCTGCCAAGGGCCTGTTCCCGGTCGATGTGTGCGTGTCACCCATCCATGGTGCCAAGGGCAACGTTGAGTTTTTCTTGTACGGCACGAGGTTTGTCCCCGGCGACCGTTCGCAAGGCGAGCTGCAATCCCAGGTATCGGTTATGAGCGAGAAAGCTGCAACGCTATGAAGGTCTTTCTGGTTCCCAATTACTACAAGCAAGAGGCGGTCGAGAGCGGCCTGATGCTCGAGCTTTGGCTGACGCGCCAGGGCTACGAGGTCGCATGGGCGGCCGATCAGCGATCGAAGATTCAAAGCACGCCTGATATTGACGGCTCCGATCTGGTCATTACGCTCGGCGGCGACGGTACGTTGCTGCGCGCTGCCCGCATCCTCAACCATCGCGAGATTCCTATCCTCGGTCTTTCCTATGGTCACCTGGGCTTTTTAACGGCCGCGAGTCCCGAGGAGCGCGACATTCTGCAGGTCGTGAGCGACGCCCTGTCCGGCGAGCTGCATGTGAGCCGTCGCGCTACCATCGCCGCGGATATCGTGTCCGTGCGCGAAGACGGTACGAAGGATGTCGTGCGCACCTTCGCCCTCAACGACATGGCGCTTACGCGCGGCCCCCTGTCCGATATGGTCGAGTTCGACATCACGGTGTCCGGCCACCATATCGACCGCCTACGCGGTGACGGTGTCGTCGTTTCGACGGCGACCGGCTCCACTGGCTATGCACTATCCGCCGGCGGCCCCATCGTGAGTCCCGACTATACGGGCATGGTCTGCGTACCCATTGCGCCGCACACCATTCAGGCCCGTGCCTTCTTGACTTCGCCGAGTGATGTCGTCGAAATCTTTATGTCCGATGATCGCCCGAGCGTTCCGGCGATTGCTATCGATGGACAGTTTATTACCTGCGATGGCACCGTTGAGAGCGTGGCTGTGCGCCGCGGTCCCGGAGATGTGCTGCTGCTCGATTACGGCCCCGAGAGCTTCTATAACTCGGTGAGCCGCGTATTCTACGGAGTCCGTCATGATCGATGAGCTGCAGGTTTCCAACATTGCACTCATTCGCGTGGCGACGCTGGTGCCAAGTGCCGGCCTTACGGTCCTGACCGGCGAGACCGGCGCGGGTAAGACCGCGCTGCTCTCGGCGCTCAAGCTTATTTTGGGTGAGCGGGCGGATTCCTCGACGGTGCGTGAGGGCAAGGCGCTTGCGAGCGTTGAGGCCCGTCTGTTCGACGGCCCCCATGACGCGGAGGGCTTTACCGTGCAGCGCAGCCTTTCTGCCGAGGGCCGCAGCCGTGTAAAGATCGATGGGCGCATCGCCAGCGTGCGCGAGCTTTCGGAGCGAGTGGGCGCGATGATGGATCTTTGCGGTCAGCACGAACACCAGCGTCTGCTCGATCCCGCCCATCATGTGGCTATGGTCGATGCCTGGGCGGGTCGTTCGGCACTCGAGGCGCTCGACCGGTATCGCACCTGCTTTAAGGCATCGCGTGCTGCTGCCAAAGAGCTTCGCCGTGTTGAGGAGGCTTCGCGCGCGCAGGGAGGCCGCGTCGAGGAGGCGCGCTTTGCGTTGGAGCGCATCGCCGAGGTCGAACCCAAGCCCGGTGAGTTCGAGGAGCTCGAGGAGCTGTTGCCCCGCTCGGAGCATGCCGAGGTGTTGGTGGCAACCGCAAACGAGGCGCATGCATCGCTTTCCGCCGAAGGGGGAGCGCTCGATGCCGTCAACGGCGCCATTGCCGAGCTTTCGCGCATGGCCTCCGTCGACCGCAAGCTTGGTGACATTGCCGATGCGCTGTCGGATGCCTGCATCTCGCTTGAGGATTGTGCTAACGAGCTGCGCGCGTATCGCGATGGCGTTGCCTTTGACCCACGCGAGCTCGCCCGCATGCGCGATCGTTATGCCGACCTTAAAGGTCTGCTTCGCCAGTGGGGTCCTACCATGGATGACGTCTTTGCCATGCGCGACCGCTCGCAGGAGCTGTTGTCGCTGGTAGATGATGGTGATGAGCAAATTAAGAAGGCGCGCGAGGCACTAGGCGCCGCCGAGCGCGAGCTGTTTGCTGCGGCTAAGGCGCTTAAACGCGCCCGCAATACCGCTGCTCCGCGCTTTTGTCACGAGGTCGGCCGCCAAATGGCGCGATTGGAAATGGGCAGCGCCGAGCTGGTCTGGGAATCGCGTGATCTGCCTCGTGCGGAGTGGACGCTTGCCGGTCCTTCGAGTTACGAGCTGCTGTATCGCAGCGGCGCCGGTTTAACACCGCGCCCCTTACGCCGCATTGCCTCTGGTGGCGAGCTCAGCCGCGTTATGCTGGCGAGCAAGGTTGTCCTCGGTAACGCGGACGGCGTGGATACGCTGGTGTTTGACGAGGTCGATGCTGGTGTCGGTGGCTCCACGGCGCGTGCGCTCGCGGGCGTGCTGGCAGATCTCGCCGCTACGCATCAGGTGATTGTCGTAACCCACTTGGCGCAGGTCGCCGTCATGGCTGACAAGCATTATGTCGTCAGCAAGGAACCGGGCGATGTTCCCCAGACGCATTTGGGCGAGGTAACCGGCGAAGCGCGTACTGCCGAGATCGCCCGCATGTTGAGCGGCGATCAGTCCGAGGCAAGCTTGGCCCACGCAAAGCAGATGCTCGAAGAAGCTCGAGGTTAGGTCGTATCAGCGGTGTTGGTGGGACAAAATAGACTGAAATTTTTGTCCCACTACGCGTTTTACTCCACAACCTTATCCGGCTGGATGAGCTCCTCGTAGTAGCTGATATGCTCACGCGCGTCTTTAATCTCGGGCAGCAGGAAGTTGTAGATGACTTCGATGATCATCGTGGCGCTGATCTTAGAGAACGCAAAGTCGCCCGTTGTCAGCAGCGCTTCGTGGTTGACGGTGTTAAAAGTGTAGTCTGCCAGGCGCGCGAGCGGGGATTTACTGTCGCTGCTGATGACGACTACGGTTGCGCCGCAGTTGTGAGCCGCTTTTGCCATGCGATTCAGTCGGCGCGATTTGCCAGAGTTTGAGATTAGCACGATGACGTCACCCGGGCGTAACGTGAGCGCAAAGCCGATTGATGTCTCGCTAATGGTGCTCGCCATGCAGCGCAGGCCCAGCTGCGAAAACTTAAACGTCGCATCGAGCGCGACCGCGTTCGTATTGCCCACGGCGGCGAACTCAATAACGCCGGCATTCTTAAGCGCGTGTACAACTGCGGCCAACGTGTCGTGATCTATGCCGTCGATGGTCGCATTAAGCTCACTCACCTTGGCGGCGAGGATATTTTTTAGGCTCTGCTCCATATTGTCGAGCGAGACCTCGTCAGTCAGGCCCTCGTTACGCTGGCTTTCCAAATCCCTCGCCAACGAAAACTGAAAGCTGCGGAAGCTACCAAAGCCAAGCTTGCGGCAGAAGCGCGAAACGGTCGCCTCGGACGTGGCGGCGGCGCGCGAGAGCTGAGCGGCCGTGAGGCGTGGCGCCTCGGACTGGTGCTCCAATATATAGTCGACAATGCGCTGCTCGGACTCGCTGTATCCCTGATGGGTGCTAATGAGGGAAAGTGCGCTCTTGCTACTATCGGTCATGGATGGCTCCTGGTTGGCATGAAAATCTAATTTACTACGCCATGCCATAGTATACGGGCATTTTCAATTACAAGATACACCTTGCCGTTTCAAGTGTTGATGGTAAACTTTCACTTACCGTTTACGGTTATGAAAGAACCTTTCACCGGAGATTTGCACCTTAGCTCTTCTCACGCGGACGGTAGGTTGGTATCTTTCAGTTGTGGAAAAACGCGCATCGAAGCGCGTGTAGGGGAGCGCCCGCGGGCGCTGTACTCAAGAAGGAGGGACACATGGCTAAGTTTGACATCATCGCCGCGACCGGTTGCCCGACCGGCATTGCGCACACCTTCATGGCGAAGGAGGCGCTGGAGAAGGCTGCTGCCGAGCGTGGTCTGACCATTAAGGTCGAGACACATGGCCAGGTCGGTGTCGAGAACGAGCTCACCAAGAGTGAGATCGCTGGTGCCAAGGCCGTCGTCGTCGCAGCCGATAAGGATGTCCAGGCTGAGCGTTTCGCCGGTAAGCCCATGGTTTCCGTTGGTGTTTCCAAGGCCCTGTCTGTCGAGGCTGCTGGTAAGCTGATCGACCGCGCGCTCGCCGCCAAGGGCGACGACACGGTTGCCGCTGCCGCCGATGTCGAGGACGAGGTCGAGGAGAAGGAGTCCATCGGTCACGTCATCTACAAGCACCTCATGAACGGCGTCAGCCACATGCTGGTCTTCGTCGTTGCCGGTGGTGTTCTGACCGCCATTTCGTTCCTGTGGGGCATCACGTCCTTTGATTCGACGGCTGCCGACTACAACAGCTTTGCCGCGATGCTCAAGATTATCGGCGGTATCGCCATGAACCTCATGGTTCCGGTGCTCTCCGCCTACATCGCCGAGTCTATCGGCAAGCGCCCGGCGCTCGTCCCCGGCTTTGTTGCCGGTATGATTGCCATCCAGGGTCTTCCCATCAACGCCGATACCGGCATGATCGACGCTGGAGGCTCGGGTGTGGGCTTCGGCTTCCTGGGCGGCATCGTCGGCGGCTTCCTCGCTGGCTATGTCATCCTGCTGCTCGAGAAGGCTTTCTCTAAAATTCCCGCGAGTCTTAATGGCCTGAAGGCAATCTTCCTGTATCCGCTGTGCTCTACCGCCATCGTCGGCCTGGTCATGCTCGGTATTTCCGGCCCCATGGCTGCCATTAACCAGGGCATGATGGATTTCCTGCAGAGCCTCGGTAACTCCGGTCCGGTGATCCTTGGCCTGGCCATCGGCTGCATGTGCGCCTTTGATATGGGCGGCCCGGTTAACAAGGCTGCTTACGCTACTGGCACCTTCCTGCTCGGTACCGCTCTCGAAGCTGGCGTCGGCACCGAGACCTACAACTTCGGCACCAACTTCATGGCTGCCGTCTCCGCCGCTTGCATCGTTCCGCCGCTGATCACCACCTTCGCCGTCGTTGTCGGCAAGAAGTACTTCAGCCAGGAGGATCATGACGCCGGTATCGTCAACCTCATCCTTGGTTGCACCCACATCACCGAGGGCGCCATTCCGTTCATGACCAAGAACATCTGGCCCGTCATGCCCATCATGATGCTCGGTTCTTCCATCGCTTCCATCTTGACCATCTTCTTCAACGTTCACGATCCGGCGCCTCACGGCGGCTTCCTGGTCCTGCCCGTTGTCGAGAACGGCCCGCAGTGGGTCCTCGCGATCCTCATCGGCGCTGTGGTCGGTGGCATCCTGTTCGTGGCCTTTAAGAAGTACGACTTTGAGAAGAACCAGAAGGCCGCTCCTGCAACCAAGCCGGTTGAGGCCCCCAAGGCCGCTGCCGTCGAGGCCCCCAAGGCCGAGGCTGCTGACTTCGTGAAGGTCGAGAACGTCTTTGTCGCCGAGGACTTCGCTTCTCGTGACGAGGCTCTGAGCTTTGTCTCCAACCAGGCCGTTAAGGCCGGTATCGCCGGCGATGCCGACGCCGTGATGAACGCCTTCCTGGCCCGCGAGGCCGAGGGCACCACGGGCATGATGGAGGGCTTCGCCATTCCGCATGCCAAGTCCGACGCCATCACCGAGGCCGCTGTCATCGTCGTCAAGGACGACTCTGGCGTGACCGGTTGGGACACCATGGACGGCGCTCCCGTCAACGTTGCCATCGCCCTGCTCATCCCGGGCGCTCAGGCTGGAACCACGCACCTCAAGATCCTGTCCAAGGTCGCCGAGGCGCTCATGGACGAGGACTTCCGTGCCACCGTCAAGGGTTCCACCGACGCCGCCGAGATCGCCAAGACGATCAACGCCCGTCTGGTCTAACCCCACGGCTAGCGATTAACATCGCCCCCTGTACAAAAGGCGAGGACTCCACCAGGAGCCCCCGCCTTTTTTCTTGCCCCTCCCATAAGTTGCGGTGAAATAGGGACTGTTTAACCGTTTCAACCCCAAATCCAGTCCCTATTTCACCGCAACTTACAGAGATGGGCATAGACGGTCCTGCTTGCCGAGTCTTTAGTGCGGACAGACTATCAGCCAGAATTCCGTTTGGTCGATATTACTCTGGACCGACTGAGTTTCACCAGCTTGCTCGCCCACGGAGGCCCGGACGCGGCCTGTGAGATTTATCGCGAGTTCCGCACGAGCCGAAGAGCACTTAATGTGCTCTTCGTGCGAGCAGGACTGTAGAGCAGGAAATCTCACAGGCCGCGCACGGGCCCCTGTGGGCGAGCAAGCGGACGACGAACACATCTGTCCAATAATTCGTCTGAAACATAATGAAAAACCGTTTGATGTGAGTTAATATAAACAACGTCGTGAATCTGACTCCTGCCACATGCATGACAGGGGTTAAACACAAAAAGGAGTCAACTATGGTTTCTGAGAAGGCTACCCTCGTTAATCCTCAGGGTCTGCACATGCGTCCGGCTGGTCTGTTCGCCTCCACCATGGGCAAGTATGCCTGTGACGTGACGGTCGTCACCCCCGAGAAGGAGGTCAACGGCAAGTCCCCGATGGCCCTCATGGCTGCTGGTATCCCCTGCGGTACCGAGGTCGAGGTCAAGTGCGACGGCGCTGACGAGGCCGAGGCTCTGGCTGCTGCCATCGAGCTCATCAAGAGCGGTCTTGGCGAGTAGAACTCAAACGGGTCGCATGTTGAACAACTAAGTTCATATTTGGGGGCGCAGTGACCTGTTGTAAGGTAGCTGCGCTCTTTTGTCATGGATATGGCAAAACGCTTTATCACATGACACGGAGAGAGGAATGGGAATGTATCAGGGAGTCAACGCTTCCGAGGGCATCGGTATCGGCACCGTCATGGTCGCCGTCGATCCCGACTTGACGTTTGAGCCGCACGAGGTTGCTGATTCGGCAGCAGAGAAGGAGCGCTATCAGTCCGCTCTTTCGGTCTTCTGCGAGAAGACCCAGGCTCAGGCCGACCACATGAAGGAGACGGTGGGCGAGGCCGAGGCCGAGATCATGAGCGGACATATTGTCCTGGCTCAGGATCCGGGTATGACCGACGCCATCAACGCCGCCATTGACGGTGGTACCTGCGCCGAGCAGGCGCTCATGGACACCTCGACCATGTTCGAGAACATGTTCCTGTCCATGGACGACGAGATATTCCGTCTGCGCGCGGCCGACATCGCCGACATCCGCACCGGTATTCTGGCCGAGCTGCTGGGCAAGGAGGTCGTCGACCTCTCCGTCCTGCCCGAGAACACTGTCGTTGTCGTGCACGACCTCACGCCGTCCATGACCGCCACGATCGATAAGGCCCACGTTGCCGGTATCGTCACCGAGACCGGTGGCCGCACGTCGCACTCCGCGATTATTGCGCGCGCCCTTGAGATCCCGGCTGTCCTTTCGGTTTCCAATAGCTGCACCGCGCTGCGCAACGGTATGACCGTTGTCGTCGACGGTGGCAAGGGTATCGTCGAGGCCGATCCCGACGAGGAGACGCTCGCCGCCTACACCGCCAAGGCCGAGGCCTTCGCTGCCGAGAAGGCAGCCCTCGAGGCCTTCCGTGGCAAGCCGTCCGTGACTGCCGATGGCATCAAGAAGATCATCGCCTGCAACATCGGTAACCCTGATGACGTGCCCAACGCGCTCGATCACGATGCCGAGGCCATCGGTCTGTTCCGCTCCGAGTTCCTGTTCATGGACTCTGCCGAGCTTCCTTCCGAGGAGGAGCAGTTCAACGCCTACCGTAAGGTCGCCAGCGCGCTCAAGGGCGCTCCGGTCATCATCCGCACGCTCGATGTGGGTGGCGACAAGGAGATTCCGTATCTGCACATGGTCAAGGAAGATAACCCCT
>CAJLCM010000048.1:0-15684 GCA_905205145.1 uncultured Collinsella sp. | reverse complement strand
GTTCTTCCGCATTATCTTACAGCACCATTTAAGAAAGTTACCGAGAAAATAATGGCTGAGTTTTCGGATTTGAATCTATGCCCAATTAACAATCGTCAGGGAATTTTAATTGATGGTGAAGGTTCAAAGGTTATTTGCAAAGACTAATTTAAAATTCAAGTTTGCTGCACTCGTTCCTAGCAGGGTTTGGGGCAGGCACGCCCCAACAAGAAGCCGTCCCAAAGGGGCAAGAATGGGGACTGCGGACGATTTCTTGGACCGTTACGTGGCCCTTCCCAGCGCGGCGCGGAACTCGGCCGGCGTGCGGCCGCCGAGCGCATCGCTGCGCCTCTCCGTATTGTATCGGCCGATCCAGCCCCCGAGCTCCTCGATGAAGCGGGCGGGGGTCCAGCCCGACCAGTCCCTGCCGTGCCAGAACTCCCTCTTGAGCAGGCCGAAGAAGCCCTCCATCGCCGCGTTGTCCGGGCTGCAGCCCTTGGCGGACTGGATTGGTTACACTGATGTGGACAGTTCCGGGAGGGGCGCAAGAGACGGGAGGGCCGTGTACGCGTTCCTGCGCGAGAGCCGCGGGGAGGGGCTGCCTGGGTACGGCGCCTGTCAACTCGGCCTACGTCTTTGATGACCGGGTCGTACTCAATATCAAATTCACGGATGATGCCAAAACGGTCACCCGTGAGGAAGTGTTGGGTTCGAGTGCTGCGGTCAATGTTCCAACATGCTGGGGTCGAACTCGCTTGCCGGGATCACACGGTAGCCGTGGCGCAAGAGCATGTCGACGAAGACGCCGTTGCCCGCGGTGAGCGTACCGCTAAAGGTGCCGTCGTAGACGCGGCCCGCGCCGCACGAGGGACTACGGTCCTGCAGGATGCACGCGGCGATCTCTTCCGGCCCACCCGCCTGCTCGCACATGTCGAGCGCACGTTGGGCGCCTAGGCGAAATTCCAGGTCAACGGACACGCCCTCGCAGGTACAGACCTCGCCGTTCACAATCTCGGACGGCTTGCGCGGCGTAGGCAGGCCGCCAAAGACCTCAGGGCACACCAAGAGGACCTCGGTCCCTGTACGCTCGCAGGCCTCGACCAACTCGCGATGATAGTTGTCGAGCCCATTATACTTGCAGCTCTCGCCCATCAAACAGGCACTCACCACGATCTTCATTTCCATCCCTCTCAAGCAAAACGCCCCATTTGAGTAAGCTGCTCAAATGGGGCGTCGGCGTTTACTGGCTCGGCCGCGGCTTTACTGCTGCGTGGGCATCAGCGGATTCTCGCGCGTGAGGAGGTTCATGAACTCCTCACCCGTAATGGTCTCCTTCTTGTACAGATAACGAGCCAGCTCATGGAGCTTAAACTTGTTCTCCTTGAGGATCTGCAGAGCGCGGTCGTGCGCATCCTCGATCAGCTTGGCGACAATCGCGTCCACGCGCTCGGCCGTACCGGGGGCGCAGGTGAGCGACGTGTCCTGGTTAAGGTACGCATTCTGAACGGTACCGAGTGCCATCATGCCAAACTCATCGGACATACCAAAGCGCGTCACCATGTTACGGGCGAGCTTGGTGGCCTGCTCGATATCGTTGGCGGCGCCGGTCGTCATCTCACCAAAGATGAGCTCCTCGGCTGCACGGCCACCGCAATAGACGGCGAGCTTGTCCAGGACCTCCTGGCGCGTGGTCAGGAAGCGCTCATCCTCCTCGACCTGCATGGTGTAGCCCAGAGCACCGCTCGTGCGTGGCACGATGGTGATCTTCGTGACCGGCGCAGAGCCCTTCTGGCGAGCGGCAACAATGGCATGGCCGATCTCATGGTAGGAAACGACCTGCTTCTCGTGGTCGGAAAGCACCGTGGACTTACGCTGTTGGCCGGCAATGACGACCTCCACCGACTCCTCGAAGTCGTCCTGGGTTGCACGCTTGCGACCTTCGCGAACGGCGCGCAGGGCGCCCTCGTTGATGATATTGGCCAGGTCGGCGCCCGAGGCACCGGGCGTGGCACGGGCAATCGCGGTCAGATCGATCGGCGGCTCGGTCTTCACACTCTTGGCGTGGAGCTCGAGGATGTTCTTACGGCCGGTCAGATCGGGCAACTCGACGGGGATGCGGCGGTCAAAACGACCGGGGCGCAGTAGAGCGGGATCGAGACTGTCGGGACGGTTGGTGGCAGCGAGGACAACGATACCCTTGTGGTTATCGAAACCATCCATCTCGGTCAGCAACTGATTGAGCGTCTGCTCGCGCTCGTCGTTGCCGCTAAAGCCGCCGCCATCGCGCTTCTTACCGATGGTATCGATCTCATCGATAAAGACGATACACGGGGCCTTTTCCTTGGCCTGCTTAAACAGGTCACGAACCTTTGCAGCGCCGCGACCAACAAACATCTCAACGAACTCAGAGCCCGAAATGCTAAAGAACGGAACACCGGCCTCGCCGGCAACAGCCTTGGCAAGCAGGGTCTTACCGGTACCCGGAGGGCCAACAAGGAGAGCACCGCGCGGCAGCTTGGCGCCGATCTCCTCGTAGCGCTGCGGCTTCTCCAGAAAGTCGACGACCTCCTTGAGAGACTCCTTGGCCTCTTCCTGGCCGGCGACGTCCTTAAAGGTCACGCCCACGTCCTTGGAGGCGATCACGCGCGCGCCGGACTTACCCAGTCCGCCGCCGCCAAAACCGCCGCCGCCAAAGTTCATCGACGGGCCGTCATCGCCCATAGCCTTCTTCATGCGGCGGTTGAGCCACCAACCGATGAGGAAGAAAATCGCCATGGGAAGAATGAGTGTGAGCAGGTAGTAGGTCATCAAACCCGAGTTTTTATCGGGAACGACCGACTCCAGCGAAGCGCCAGACTCAAGCACGCGATCGGTAAAGCCCGCATCGTTCGGCACACCGGTCGTCTTATAGGCGATGTTCTCGTCCTCGCCCTTCTTGGTGTAATAAATCGAGTAATCGTCCGTGTTGTACTCGACCTTGTCGACACTCTTCTTATCGAGCGCCTTGACAAACGTCGAGTAATCGGTCTTCGTAATCTGCTGCGTGTGACCGATGTTGGGGAACAGAACGGTCGAGAGCACGAGGTAGACGACGAAGGCGATGAGCACGTAGAGGATCATATTCCGTCTACGCTTGTTGTCATCCATCTCCATCTGCTTGAACTCCATCTACTGGGGTTGATAATGGTTTCTAGAATACCCAACCCGAGCGACGATAAACCGACGCCGGGCACGAAAGGACAGAGATGGCATCACTGTAAGTCGGCAAGGTTCAAATCTATACAGGCGACGGCAAGGGCAAGACGACGGCTGCTTCGTGACGCGCGAGGATGTCGAAGCGCTGATCGCGATAAAGCCCGCCACCACGGAGCTCGTGCTCACCGGCCGAGGCTTGCTGCCCCTCGCGAACCTCGCCGACCTTGTCACCGAAATGCGCCCCATCAAACACTACTTCGACGAAGGACTCCTAGCCCGCCAAGGCATCGAATACTAATTGATTCGTTTTCCGCCAACACCTACAGCTCATAAGGAAGTTGCGGTGGAATAGTACTTGTTTGACGGTCCGCAAGGGCTTTTCAGGAACTATTTCACCGCAACTTATCAGGGGTATCCGACGGATGAGCTAGGCGGTGGCGCGACCTAGCCAGTTGCCGCTGTGGTGGTAGATGGTGAACATGGTTGCGGTGATGAGCCAGGTTACGGGGTAGACCAGCAGTAGATGCTCGAGCGACGGATCGAAGGGCATGATCGCAAACACCCAGATCACCCTCAAGACAACGGTGCCAAAGATGGTGAGCATCATAGGCTGCAAACTCACGCCGGCGCCGCGGATGGAACCCGAGGCGTTCTCGATAATCGAGAAAATCGCATAGAACGGCGCAATGAAATGGAGGATAGTCGTGGTGTACGCCGAAATCGAAGCATCGTCGACAAACAAACGCGACAGCGGGCCCGAGAACACCAGCAGCACGGCAGACAGGCCACCAATGAGCATAAACGACAGCACGAGCGACGTATGGTAGCCCTTGCGCATGCGCTCGTAGTTGCGCGCGCCAAAGTTCTGCGCCGAGAACGTAGTGATCGATACGCCGAGCGCCTCGGTCACCATCCAGATAATGCCATCCAGGCGCCCAGATAGACCCCAAGCAGTCGTGACATCGGCGCCAAACGAATTAACCGACACCTGGATCAGCACGTTCGAGATCGAATAGGCAGCCGATTGAAAACCGAGTGGCAGACCACACGAGATCATACTCTTGCAAATACCGCGATCGATACCGAGCTTAGACAGCGAAAGACGCCATGCACCCGGAGCGCGCATCATGCGCAACACGATCATCGTTGCATTGGAGCAAATGGTCAGCGCCACTGCGATGCCGCAGCCCAGCGCCTCCATATGCAACACAGCGACAAAGATGATATCCAGCACCACGTTAACAAGGCAGCCAGAGGCAATGATCACGGCGGGCCCGCGCGTGTCGCCCACGGCACGCAGCAATGCGGTTCCCATATTTAGCAGCAGTGCCGCAACCATCGCGGCAAAATAACAGCGAGCATAGGCCACGCCCTCGGCCAATAGTTCATGCGGCGTGTTCATAAGCACCAGCATGGGCTCAACGAACACTATGCCGAGAATGGAGAAGACGATACCGCCCACCAGCGCGAGCGTCATGGCCGTGTGAACCGAACGACTCAGTCGTTCATCATCGTGCTGGCCAAAATACTGACCGGTAATGACCGCGCAGCCAGCACCGACGCCGACGCAAAAGCCAATGCAGAGCTCCGTAAGCACCATCGTGGCCTGAATGCCACCCAGCGCGAGCTTGCCGCCAAACTGACCGACGATATAGGTACCGATAAGCGTGTATGCCTGCTGAAAAAACGAACTAAAGAAGATGGGAACGCACAGCGACAGCAGCTGCTGCCAAATAACACCCTGCGTTACATCGATAGCCGTAGATTTCTTAGCCACACGCCCTCCCCACTAGCGTACGTCATACAACAAAACGGCAATTTAAGACCAAAGCCAATACCAGCTTAGCACCGACCGATATCGGCCGAAACGCCCCAAACCAGAGCCCGGTGCGAAATATCTGCCTAGTGATACAAACCCGGCTGGTAGTGATACTCATTGCTCACGTGCGGGCACAGCTGCCAAAAGGCGACGGCGCTCGCCGCGGCCACGTTAAGCGAATCGACCCCGTGCGCCATCGGAATGCGCACCGCGTGGTCACAGCCGGCAATGGTCTTGGCGCCCAAGCCGGCACCCTCGGTACCCATAAAGATTGCCAAGCGGTCAATCTCCTGCAGCACGGGATCGTCCAGCGATACGGAATCGTCCGTCAACGCCATAGCGGCACACGAAAAACCGGCATCGTGCAACGCGCTCAGACCATCATGCGGCCACACACGAGCCTCGCTGCCAATGCGCGTCCACGGCACCTGAAACACGGTGCCCATGCTCACGCGGGCCGAGCGACGGTACAGCGGGTCGCAGCACGTCGGGCTGACCAAAATACCGTCAACGTTCAATGCGGCAGCAGAGCGGAAAATCGCGCCAACATTGGTGTGGTCGACAATACCCTCGAGCACGCACACGCGCACCGGGCGCTCCCCCGCCGCCTCGACGACGCCGCCTAAGAACTCGGCTACCGGAATCTGACGCGGGCGACGGAACGCCGCGAGCGCACCGCGCGTCACGTTAAAGCCCGTCAGCTGCTCCATAAGCTCCATCGAGGCCACGAACACGGGAACCGGGCCCGCACCTTCGCGTACCGCCAGGCGCTCAAACAGCGGCATCATCTGGTCGAGCCAGCGTTCGCCCAAAAGAAAGCTCACCGGCTGATATCCGGCACGCACCGCGCGCTCGATGACCTTGGCACTCTCAGCGATAAAAATGCCCTTCTGCGGCTCCAACACGCAGCGAAGCTCACGCTCGGTCAGTCGCACGTAGGCATCGAGCCGCTCGTCCTCGAGCGAATCAATTCGCAGAACCTCAACGGCATCAGTCATAGCAGCCAACCCGCACCCTTCTTTGCAGCGCATCTATACCAAACGAGGCGACGCCAAGCGCCGCCCCATGCATTCAATCAACCCGATGATACCGTTCACGCCAGGCGATTTACGCCTCGACGCGACGATACGTCACGAACTCATAATCGACGCCCTCGTCACCCTCACCGGCGGCAATCGTCGCGACCCCGCTGCGCTGCGCAATCTCCCACGCAGGATCGGCTTCCAAATCGGGAAAGTACGTGTCCACAGGATGGACGCAGTGGTTATGAGTGACCTCGGCCTCCACGCAGTACGGCAAAAACTGCCGATAGACATCGCCGCCACCGATCACCCAGGCAACGAGCTCATCGGCAACCGCAGCGAGCGCTTCGTCAACGCTATGCACCACGTCGACGCCCTCGCGGGTAAAGCCCATATCGCGCGTAAGCACGATATTGCGGCGGTTCTTGAGAGGACGCCCGCCGGGAAAACTCAGCAGCGTCTTGCGTCCCATGATAACCGGGCAGCCCTTGGTGCAGTCCACAAAATGGCGCATATCGACGCGATTGGACACCACCATGTCGCCCTCGCACCCAATGCCCCAATCGTCACACACGGCGACGATAGCAGATAGCTTACACGTCATGAGCACCACCTACACCGCAATGGGAATGTTCTTGACCTGCGGGCCGTGCTCATAGCCCTCGACGATCAGGTCATCGGTCGTAAACGCATAGAAGTCATGCACATCGGGGTTGAGCGTTACCTTGGGTGCCGCAAACTGCGGACGCTCGATAAGCTCGCGGACGATATCGACATGACGATCATAGATATGGGCGTCGGCGATCACGTGCAGCAGCTCACCGGGAATCATATCGACCGACTGCGCGACCATCATCAGCAAAATGGCGTACTGGCACACGTTCCAGTTGTTCGCGGCCAAAATGTCCTGGCTGCGCTGGTTGAGAATCATGTTGAGCGTCGGCTTGTCGTCCTGAGGACGCTGCGTCACGTTATAGGTCACGCTATAGGCGCACGGATAAAGGTGCATCTCGGACAGATCGCTAAACACGTACGTATTGGTCATAATGCGGCGACTATACGGCGTGTGCTTAAGGTCGTACAGCACACGGTCCATCTGGTCGAAATCGCCCTCGGCATAATGGCTCTTCTGGCCAATCTGATACCCGTAGGCCTTGCCGATGGAGCCGGTCTCGTCGGCCCACTCGTCCCAAATATGGCTGTTGAGGTCATGGACGTTATTGGACTTCTTTTGATAGATCCACAGAATCTCGTCCATCGCAGACTTAAGCGCCGTACGACGCAGGGTGAGCGCGGGGAACTCCTCGCGCAAATCATAGCGCGCCGTGACGCCAAAGTTTTTAATGGTATAGGCAGGGGTGCCGTCCTCCCACACCGGGCGGACCTTTTGGCCCTCGGTGGTGGTGCCATGGTCCAAGATATCGCGGCACATGGTTACAAACTGTTGATCAGCTTTGCTCATTGACCCTCCTGTCAGTCGCCTACAAGCGAGATTCATTGTAGCCCAGGCGCACGCGGCCCCACAGCACAAACATAAGCCCTCATTTTCTGACATATGCCAGAAATTACTTGCGCAAATCCGCACGTTCGCTATTCTATTGTTGACATATGTCAGATTTGGAGAGTGTATGGCTGGAAGACGCGAAAAACTGCGCCGCGTTGGGATCATCCCCGAATATCGCGGCTTTACCCCCGATGGCCTTGCCAGCGGAGACGCTATCGATATGACGGTCGATGAGCTCGAAGTACTGCGCCTGTGCGATCTGGAGGGCCTCAATCAGGAGGCCGTCGCCCTGCACATGGGTATCGCCCGCGCCACGGTGGCGGCAATCAGCAGTCGCGCGCATCGCAAGGTGGCAAACGCGCTGGTCAATGGACGGGCGATCGTCATCGAAGGCGGCAACATCGCGTACTCCCCCATCACCACGACGACGGCCGCATGGCCAGCAAAGGAGGTCGGCACCATGAGGGTGGCAACAACGTACGACAACGGCAACATCTTTATGCACTTTGGCCGCAGCGAGCAGTTCAAGATCTACGACATCCAGGATGGCAAGGTCCTCAACGAGCAGGTCGTAGGCACCGGTGGCACCGGCCACGGCGCCTTGGCGGGCCTGCTTGCCAACGGTGGCGTTGACACGCTCATTTGCGGCGGTATCGGCGGCGGCGCTATCAACGCGCTTGCCCAAGCCGGCATCACGGTCTATGCGGGCGCCCAGGGCAGCTGCGATGCCTGCGTCGAGGCCCTCATTGCCGGCACGCTCGCACAGAACGGCGAGGCCACCTGCGACTGCCATGGACATGATCACGAGCACATCCACGAGCATGGCGAGTCCTGCGGCTGCCACGGTCACCACAACCATGACGGGCACGAAGGCTGCGGCTGCCACTAGCGGCAAGCACCTCGTCGAGAACGCGCTTCCACGCGTGCGACAACCAGCGAACAAACGGCGAAGGCCGCCTGGAATACCATCCAGGCGGCCTTCGCCATACACGACTCAACTAGTCGTTACTTCTTGTTGCGCATCTGCGCTTCCATCTGGCGCAGCAGGTCCATATCGGACTTGGGGCCGCCCGTTCCCAGGCCGCCCATGCCGCCCAGGCCCATGGCATCCAGACCGGGAATATTGGGCATGCGCATCTTTTTGCCCTTCTTACCCTTCTTCCCCTTCTTGCCGCCAGCCTGCGCCTGATTGGCCATCGTGCGCATGCGGCCCATCATCTTATTCATCTCGCCCCACTGCTTCATAAGGCTATTGACCTCGGTGGGGGTCACGCCGGCACCCTTGGCAATGCGGGCACGGCGCTGACCGTTGATGATGGAGGGGCGAAGGCGCTCCTCCTTGGTCATCGACATGATGATGGCCTCGTTCTTGTCGAAGATGCCCTCGTCCAGGTTGCCGCCCATCTGGTTGAGCGCGCGCTGACCACCGGGAAGCATGCCCAGAATGCCCTTCATGCCGCCCATCTTCTTGACGGCCTTCATCTGGTCGAGCATGTCGTTCATGGTAAAACCCTCGCGCAGCATACGCTCGGCAGCCTCGAGCTGCTCGGCGTCGGCCGCCTCCTGGGCCTTCTCGATAATGCCGACGACATCGCCCATGCCTAAAATGCGCTTGGCCATGCGGTCGGGGTAGAACGGCTCAAGCGAATCGGGCTTCTCGCCCATGCTCACGAACTTGATGGGCTTGCCGGTCACCTGGCGCACGGAAAGCGCGCCGCCGCCACGAGCGTCGCCGTCGAGCTTGGAGATGATCACGCCGTCAAAGTCGGTGCGCTCGGCAAAGGTCGAGACGACGTTGACGATATCCTGGCCGGTCATGGCATCGACGACCATCAGCACCTGATCGGGCTTAACGGCCTTCTTGATGTCCACGGCCTCCTGCATCATCTGCTCGTCGATCTGCAGACGACCGGCGGTATCGACGATGACCACGTCGCGCAGGTGGTCGACGGCCTCCTGGATGGCGCCCTTGGCGATATCGACCGGGTGCTCGCCGTCACCGCGGAAGACCGGCACGCCGATCTCGCCGCCGAGCGTGGCCAGCTGGTCGGCAGCAGCGGGACGGTAGACGTCGCACGCGGCGAGCAACGGCGAGCGACCCTGCTTCTTGAGCAGGTAGGCCAGCTTTACGGCAGCCGTGGTCTTACCGGAGCCCTGCAGACCCACAAGCATGATGACATTGGGAATACGGTTGCTAAAGACGAGCTTGCTCTCGGTGGAGCCGAGCATCTCGGTAAGCTCGTCGAGCACAATCTTGACGACGTTTTGCGCCGGAGAGAGCGACTCCATGACCTCGGCGGTCATGCAGCGCTCCTTGGTCTTGGCGACGAACTCCTTGACGACCTTGAAGTTAACGTCGGCCTCGAGCAGCGCCATGCGAATATCGCGCATGGCCGAAGTAATATCGGCCTCGGTCAGCTTGCCCTTGCCGCGCAGGCGGTCAAATGTATCGTTGAGGCGATCGCTCAGGGAATCAAACACTAGTCACTCCTTAATTGGACTCGCCCACCAGGGCGCGGCAGAAATCTTTGGCATTGAACTCCTGCAGGTCATCGACCTGCTCGCCCACGCCGATGCGCAGGATGGGAAGCTTGAGCTTCTCGGCCACGGCCATGGCGATACCGCCCTTAGCCGTGCCGTCGAGCTTAGTCATGATAATACCGTCCAGGCCCAGCGCCTCGTTAAACTCGAGCGCCTGGTTCAGACCGTTTTGGCCCGTCGCGGCGTCGATCACAAGCACGACCGAAACCGGCATGGGACCGGCGGCCATATTGGCGGCGCGCTTACGCGTCACGTTAACCACCTTGGCAAGCTCGCGCATGAGCTCAGGGCTCGTGTGCAGACGGCCGGCGGTATCGATAAGCACCAGGTCGCTGCCGCGCTTGTCGGCCTCGTCGAGCACGTCGTAGCAAACACTTGCCGGGTCGGAGCCGCGGTCGCGCTTGATGACGGGGACGCCAGCGCGCTGGCCCCACACATCGAGCTGCTCGATAGCGGCAGCACGGAAGGTATCGGCCGAACCGATCACGACGTTCTTGCCGCGGGCGGCCATGGCGCTCGCGATCTTACCGACCGTCGTGGTCTTGCCGGCACCGTTAATGCCCACAAACAGCACGCAGCTCGGCGTATCGGAAAACGGATCGCGCTCGATGGGCACAAAGTGCTGCTCGAGCTGCTCGGCCAGGGCACGGCGAAGCTGCGGAGCGGTCTTGAGGTTCTTCTTGGCCGCGGCATCGCGCAGGTCATCGGAGACCTTGATAGCGACCTCAGCGCCCATGTCACCCATGACGAGGGTGTCCTCCAGGTCCTCCCAAAAATCCTCGTCGACCTCGCCGCCAAAGTAGAAGACCTCGTTGAGGGCCTCGCGGCTGCGCTCAAGTCCGCGCGAGAGAGCATCGAAGAATCCCATTATGCATTCACGACCTTTCCGGTTTCGCGATCGAGTTTTTGCGAGACGACGCGACTGACGCCGTCGGCTTGCATCGAGACGCCGTAGAGGACGTCAGCGTCCTCCATAGTACGGCGCTGATGCGAGATAACCAAGAGCTGCGTATCGGAACGCAACACGTCGAGTGCGCCGATAAGCTTGGACAGGTTGGCGTCATCGAGTGCCGCCTCGACCTCGTCCAGCACATAGAACGGCACCGTGCGCGTGCGGTACACAGCAAAGAGCAGGGCGAGCGCCGTCAGGCTCTTCTCGCCGCCCGACATGAGCATCATCTTGGTGATGCGCTTGCCGCGCGGCTGCGCCACGACCTCGATACCCGTCTCGGCAGGATGCTCGGGATCGGTCATCTCCAGATGAGCCTGACCGCCCGGGAAGAGCATGGCGAAGATCTCGCGGAAGTTCGCATCGACCTTCTCAAACGTCACCAGGAACGCCTTGCGCATCTTACGGTCGATAGCCACGGTGATCTTGGTGAGCGCCTTGCGCGCGCTCTCCAGATCGGCCAGCTGCTCCTCGATGTAATCGGCGCGGCGCTTGAGCTGCTCGTACTCCTCCATGGCAACTTGGTTAACGGGACCAAGGTTGTTGATCTGGCGCACAAGCTGGTTGAGTTCGCGCTCGGCGGCATCGCGGTCCGTGGGCGCCGGAAGCATGAGCGCTTCCTCGAGTACCGTGGTGCCATCGGCGGTAATGGCCTTAATGGCGGCCTCTACCTGCACCTCGAGCTTGCCACGCGCGACCTTGAACTCGTTTTGCGCGGCGGAGGCGGTATCGACTCGCTCCTTAGCGCGGGCAACCTCTGCCTTGGCATCCTCGATGGTCTTCTTGAGCGAAGCGGAGTCCGCCTCCTCCAGAGAGGCCTGGTCACGCAGGCGCGCTGCCCAATCCGACGCGCGTTCCAACAGGGCAGAATAGCGTTCGTGCATGGGGTCGACGCGCAGGCGCAGCAGCTCGAGCGAGCGCGAAGCCTGGCGTGTTCCGCGGATACGACGGTCGATGCCCTCAAGACGATGCTCAAGGTCGGGCACGCGGCCCTTCAGCGAACGCAGGCGCTCGCTCGTCTGGGCCAGGCGCACCTTGGCATCGGCGAGCTTACCGGCGGCCTCGGAATCGTCACGGCGAACGCGATCGAGCTCATCGTTGGCCTCGGCAATCTGGAGGCCCAGGTCGCTTGCCTGTGCACGCGCCTCGTCACGCGAACGGGTGAGCTCGTCAACGCGCGGGCGCGCGGCACGAACGGCCTCGGCAGCCTGCTCGCGGCGCTTGGAGATGCGCACGCGCTCGACCTCGGCATTGTTGGCGCTTTGCTCCAAGCGGCCGATCTCGGAGAGCAGCGAGCGGCGCTCGCCCTCAAGACGGGCGATCTCACCGGCGGCATCGCCCTCGGCGGCACGGGCCTCCTCGACGGCAACGTTGGCCTCGACGACCTGATCCGACACATGCTCAAACACGGCAGCCAAATCGGGCTCAAGCCCCTCCAGCTCGCGAATGCGACGCTTACGCTCCAGAGCACCCGAGGCCTCGCCAGCATCGAGGCCCACGCGCACCAGGCCGCCACAGCTTACGCGGGCGCCATCGGGAGTCACATAGGTCACACCGTCAACGACCGGCGCCAACAGCGCGGCAGCCAAGTCATCGACCACGTAATAGCCGCCGAGCAGCGCCTCGACGACGGGTCCGTAGCCTGCGCGCACGGACAGACGATCAACCAGGCGGATACCGGCAGCGCCCTCAGCGGCGGTAGAGCCGCTCACGTCGCGCGCCACCAGCAGTGCTTCGCCCGAGGCCTTCTTTTGGTCCAGAGCCGCACGACCGGCACGCTCAAGCGTGGCGGCGTCATCAAACAGCAGCGCATCGATATCGCCGGCGAGCAATTGCTCAACCAGGCCCTCAAGCTCGCGCGGGGCCTCGAGCACGTCGCCCAGACGACCCGAGACATCGTCGCCCAGCGCACCCACCAGACGGCTCACGAGCGGCGAGCTGTCGGCCATGCGGGCATCGAGTTTCTTTTGGCTGGCAAGCTCCGAGCGCACCTCGGACAGCTTGTTGCGCGCCTCACTCTCACGATTACGCAGGTCCTTCAGGGCCGCGCGTGCCGTCTCGGTGGCCTCACGCGCATCGGCCTGGGCCTGGCGCGCTTCCTCAAGAGCGCCTTCAAGCTCCTCGGCGCGGTCGCGACGGCTCTCGAGCGAGGCCGTGACCTCCTCGAGCTGTTCATCGATCTGCTCCAGGCGCGAGGCATACATGTTGTCCTCGACCTCGGCATTGCTCAAGGAATCCTTCACCTTGGCGAGCTCGAGCGCGGCGTTATCGGCTACGCGCTGAACATCGCGATGCTCACGCGTAAGCTGCGAAATCTGATTGTCGAGCGCCACGCGCCGCTCGTGGAGCTCAGCGGCGGCAGGACCAGCGGCGTCAACGTCCTCCTGGGCCTGCATATGCGCACCGGTCACTTCCTCAAGCTGCGCACGCGCGTCCTCAAGCTCCTCGACCACGCGACGACGCTGATGCTCGGAGCTCGAAATCTGCCCGCGCATATCAGACAGGCGCGACACCATGTTGTGACCCTTTTCCTCGAGCAGGCGCATGTCGGAGTTAATGCGACCGACCACATCTTGCATATGGCGGCGCTGCTCGCCCAAGTCGCCCACAAACAGGCCCTTTTCCTCGAGCATAACTTGGAGCTTCTCGAGCTCGCGCTCTTTCTCGCCCAGGCGGTATTGCGCGAGCTCAAGCTCGGCAGCGCCCTCCTTGGAGCGGCTCTCCAGGTCGTTCCACTGCGACTGCAGCGAACGAAGCTCATCGACGGCCAGCATCTGCGTAAGCTCGTTCGCGCGCGAGGACAGCTCTTTGTACTTGCGCGCGCGATCGACCTGACGCTCCAGCGGTCGTAGCTGACGGGCGATTTCCTTGTTGATATCGCGGGCACGGGTCAGGTGCTCGTCCATCGACTTAATCTTTTTGAGCGCACGCTCCTTGCGACGCTTGTGCTTGGAGATGCCGGCAGCCTCCTCGATCAGGGCGCGGCGCTCCTCGGGGCGGCTCTGCAAAATGGCATCGAGCTTGCCCTGGCTGATGATGGAGTGCGTATCCTTGCCCAGTCCCGAATCGTGCAAGATGTCCTGGATGTCCATCAGGCGGCACGGGCTCGAGTTGATGAGGTACTCGCTTTCGCCCGAGCGATACATACGACGGGTGATGGCGACCTCATCAAAGTCGACGGGCAGCATATGGTCCGAGTTATCGAGCACCAACGTGACCTCGGCAACACCCACCGGCTTGCGCGCCGACGAGCCCGAGAAGATGACGTCCTCCATAGCCTGGCCGCGCAGCTGCTTGGCGCTCTGCTCGCCCAGGACCCACAGAATCGAGTCGGAGATGTTCGATTTTCCCGAGCCATTGGGACCGACGATGACGGTCAGGCCCGGCTCAAACGTCATGTGGGCGCGGTCGGCAAACGACTTGAACCCTTTGAGCGTGAGGGACTTGAGATACACGGTTCCTCGCTTAAACAGGCTTCTTGTTGAGAATCACGCCGTTGGTGGTGTAGCCCATGCGGTCGAGCGCCTCGAGCGCAGCGGCACCCTCGGCCTCCTTCTTGGAGGAACCGGTGCCGCGGCCTTGACGAATACCATCGATCAACACCACGGCGGTAAAGGTGGGCGCATGCGCCGGGCCCTCGGAGCCAACGAGCTTATACGCTGGGGGCTCGTGACCGTCGGCCTGCACGCACTCCTGCAAAAACGACTTGGGGTTCGCAGGATGCTCGGCACGCTCGGAAGCCAAATGCGGCTTAAGCGTACGGTGAATGAACTCCGCCGCCGCATCCCAGCCGGCATCCAGGTACAGCGCACCCACGAGCGACTCATAGACGTTCTCGAGGGCCGAATGCAGGCCGCGCGCACCAGTACCGGTCTCAGAGGCACCAAAGATGATGATGTCGTCGATGCCCAGCTCGTGAGAAACCTCGGACAGCGTAGCGCCCGAGACAAGCGACACCTTCAGGCGCGTGAGCTTGCCCTCGTCAAACTCCGGATAGGACTCAAACAGGGAGCGTGCGACCACAGCGCCCAAAATGGAATCGCCCAAGAACTCAAGGCGCTCATAGCTGGCAGAAACCGGCTGTCCCTCGACTGCCGAGGGATGCGTAAGGGCCGCGCGCAGCAGCACCTTATTGTTGAACTCGTGGCCCAGGATTTCCTGGGCGCGCGTAAGTCGGTCGGATAAAGCCAAGACTTAGACCTCCTTGGCAGCTTCGATAGCGTCGACGGCGTCGGCGACAGAGTTGAGCGAGAGCAGGGTCTCGTCATCGATCTCGAGGTTGAACTCGTCCTCGATAGCCGTAACCAGCTGCAGGCGCTCGAGCGAGTTGGCATCGAGGTCGTCAAAGGTGGTCTCCTCGCTAATTTCGGCAACATCGACGCCCAGAACGTCAGCAGCGACCTCGGCGATCTTGTCGAAGATTTCGGAGCGGTCCATAGCGCTTCCTCTCATAGTGCATGAATACCAAAAGAATGGTACCGCCCGGGCGGTACCAAGACACGGTTCTGATTCTACCCCACGGCGTGCACCGCGAAGCACATAACAGCGCTCTAACTCGCTCTTATAAAACGATACCATCCATAGAGTTGGCGACATTCTCGACCAGCCCGGCGCGCACGGCTTCGGCCGCCGCGAGCGTACCGTTTTTGACAGCCTCGACTGAGGTGGCACCATG
>CAJLCM010000047.1:0-15835 GCA_905205145.1 uncultured Collinsella sp. | reverse complement strand
GCAGAACGGAGATGTTGGTGGGCTTGATGGCAAAGAACACCAGTTCTCCCATGCACCACGGCGTTCGTGCCGGCGCGCTCCATATGAAAACTGACTGGCACCAGATCGTGACGGCAGGCGATGAGCTTGCCGTCGATGCGCCGCTCACCGATAAGTCATCCATCATCTGCCGCACCGGCATGCTTATGCTGGCAAGCGGAACAGGTGCCTGGCGCGTGCGCGATACCATGAATCGTGTTGCTGCCGTACTCGGCGTCACGATTCACGTCGACCTGAGTCTTCTGTCGTTTGAGTGCACTTGTATCGAAGATGGCCACTGCTTTAACGAGGTTGTCAGCCTGCCCACAACGGGAGTCAATACCCATCGCATTTGGATGATGGAGAGTTTCCTCAAGGAAATCGAGACCTATGGTCGTCGCTTCACGGTACACGAGTATCACGAGATGCTCAGGACCGTTGAGAGCTCAAAGCCTGATTACTCTCCCTGGCAACAGGGCCTTGCGGCAGCCTGTGCTTGCGGCGCCTTCGTCTTTTTGCTCGGCGGCGGCCCTATCGAGATGGCCTGCGCATTCGTAGGCGCTGGTGTCGGCAACTTTGCTCGCTCCCATATTCTCAAGCAGGGTCTTGGCCAGTTTAGCGCGCTGACGACGGGCGTTGCGCTCGCTTGCGTTTCGTATCTGCTGGCATTGCTCGGCCTTGGCCAGGTCGTACCGGGGGCAATGTCGCACCAAGAAGGCTATATCGGCGCCATGCTCTTTGTGATTCCCGGCTTTCCCCTCATTACGGCAGGCCTCGACATCGCTAAGCTCGATATGCGAAGCGGCATTGAACGTCTTTCGTATGCTGTGTCGATTATTGTGATGGCGACCCTCGTAGGTTGGATGGTTGCCGAATGTGTGGGGCTGGCACCGGATGATTTTGCCCCGCTCGGCCTTTCGCCGCTTGCTCTTACGCTCCTGCGCGTGGTGATGAGCTTCGTTGGCGTATTCGGCTTCTCGGTGATGTTCAACAGCCCGGTAAAGATGGCCGCGGCAGCTGGGCTGATCGGCGCCGTGTCCAATACCTTGCGCCTTACGCTCGTCGATGCGCCGACGATGCTTCCCTTCCTGGGCCTCAGCGCGGGAATGCCTCCCGAGGCGGCAGCGTTTATCGGCGCGCTGGTATCGGGGCTGCTGGCAAGCTTGGCCGAAGTCAAGCTCACCTACCCACGTATCGCCCTCACGGTGCCATCAATTGTCATTATGGTGCCGGGCCTGTATCTGTATCGCTCGATGTACTACATGTGCACCTTCGATACGGTCAATATGCTCGGTTGGTTTGTGCGTGCAGTGCTCATCGTGGCGTTTTTGCCCGTTGGTCTGGGTGTGGCACGTACACTCACCGACCCTCGCTGGCGCCACACCAGCTAATTGGTGCAAGGAGGACAGGTCACTTTGCACCAAATGAGTTGCGGTGAAATAGAGACTGAATTGCTGCTTAAAGGGTCAAAACAGTCCGTATTCCACCGCAACATATGGGGTCGGGGGATTATTGGTGCCCTGCATCTTCATAAACTCAACGCTTACGAAGCACGTGCTTTTCGTGCTAGGCTGGTTACACCACATAAGTAGTCGCAGACGCACGTACCACGGGCGGGCGAGATGAAGTTCCAACAGCTCCATCTTGCCCGCCCGTTTTTGTTGCGTGGCGTAGCGGCGTAACACAGAAAGGACCATGCCCTTTATGCCTATCAACAAACGAGAGAGCCTGCTGTTTACCTTTATCATGTGCTTTTGCATGGTGCTCTGGATGAGCATCTACAACGTTGCCCTGCAGCATGGGGCCATCAACGGCGAGGTTGTTGCCGCCGCGTGGCTCGGCTTCCCCGTTGCCTACATTTTTGCCATGTGCTGCGACTGGTTTGTTGCCAGCCCCCTTGCCAAGGGTTTCGCTTTTAAATTCCTGGTCACGCCGGGCAAGAGCTCGCCGCTTGCCATGACGCTCGCCGTCAGCTCCTGCATGGTCGTTCCCATGGTCATCATCATGTCGCTCTACGGCGCGTGTGAAGGCCTGTTCCATATGCCCGGCGGCCCGCTTGCCAATTTGCAGGCGCTGCCGATGATGTGGCTCGTCAACATTCCGCGCAACTTTATCATGGCCCTGCCTTGGAACCTGCTAGTGGCTGGTCCGGTTGCTCGCTTTGTCTTCCGCCGCGCCTTTCCCATGGGAACCGTCTTTGAAGAGCGGCATATGGAGCTCGTGCGTATGCCTAGCGCTCCCGTTGCCGATGCCGTCAATGACGTTGCCGAGAGCATGGGCGCCGAGCCTGCCTGCTAGACAGTAGCTCAAAACCAAACCGCCAAACGGACCCGAGCAATTCCTTTTTTGTAGACGTTGTCGCGCGGCTACGGGTGGGAAAGGTCCCAACGGTTAACATATACTCCATATGGGTAAAGAGACCAAAGCGCCGCCACGAGTGGCGCTTTGCGTTTGAAAAACTAGCTCGTCTAAGAGGAACTAGCATGTTAGACCGTTTTACCGATCGCGCGCGCAAGGTCATGTCCATGGCCAAGCAAGAGGCGCTCGATCTGCACTCAAATAAGGTGGGTACCGAGCATTTGCTGCTCGCGCTTGCCAAGGAGGACGAGGGCATTGCCGCCGAGGCACTGCGCTCGCTCGATATCTCCTACGATGACATCATGGACACGCTCAAAGAAGTCCAGACCACCGTTCCCGAGCCCAGCGAGGAGACCGAGGCCGCTAAGCTCGCCTTTACGCCGCTCGTCATCAGCGTGATGGAGCGCTCCTTCCGCGTGGCGCGCGAGAACAACCAGACCTACGTGTCGACTGAGCACCTGCTCATCGGCATCGTCGAAGAGGGCAACGGCATGGCCATGGACATCCTCATGCGCCTGGGCGTGTCGTCCGCCTCCATCAAAAAGGCTATCGAGAAACTCACCGCCAAGGACCAGGACAAGAAGCGTCCGCTCGCCGGTGCCGGTGCTGGTCGTCCCGGTGCGGGCCTGCCGTTCTTTAGCGGCTCGGATGCCTCTCAGCAAAAGGGGAGCGGCACCGACACGCTCAAGCAGTTCGCCACCAACCTCACGCAGAAGGCGCGCGACGGCGAGCTCGATCCCGTGATTGGCCGCGAAAAGGAAGTCCAGCGCATGATGGAGATCCTCTCGCGCCGCACCAAGAACAACCCGCTTATCCTGGGTGACCCCGGCGTGGGCAAGACGGCTATCGTCGAGGGCCTGGCGCAGCAGATCGCAGCTGGCAACGTGCCCGAGAACCTCATGAACCAGAATATTTGGACGCTCGACCTGCCGGGCCTCGTTGCGGGCGCCAAGTATCGCGGTGAGTTTGAGGAGCGCCTCAAGAACGTGATCCAGGAGGCAACCGAAGCCGACGACGTCATCCTGTTTATCGACGAGATGCACACTATCATCGGTGCCGGTTCTGCCGAGGGATCCATCGATGCGAGCTCCATGCTCAAGCCCGTGCTTGCACGCGGTGCCTTCCAGATCATCGGTGCCACCACGGCCGAGGAGTTCCGCAAGTATCTCACCAAGGACCCGGCCTTCGAGCGTCGCTTCCAGACCATCGATGTCGAGGAGCCGAGCGTCGAGGACACGGTCAAGATCCTGACCGCGCTCAAGCCGCGCTACGAGGAGCACCACCATGTGCGCTATACGCAGGGTGCTATCGAGGCCGCCGCGAACCTTTCCAACCGCTACATCCAGGATCGCTTTCTGCCCGATAAGGCCATCGACCTCATCGATGAGGCCGGTGCCCGCGCTCGCATCGCCGCGAATCGCGCGCCCGAGCCGGTGCGCGAGGCCGAGCATCGCATAGAGGAGCTCAAGGCCGCCGCGCAAGAGGCCACCGAGAGCGACGACATGAATAAGGCCGCCGAGATCACCGAGCAGCAGAAGGCCGCCGAGATTGAGCTCGCCGAGGCCAAGGCCGCCTGGACCGCCGAGCTCGACGCCAGCCCGCTCACCATCGACGTGAGTCAGATTGCCGACATCGTGTCCGTGACCTCTGGCGTGCCGGTTTCCTCGCTCACCGAGAGCGAGAGCCGGCGCCTGCTGCAGACCGAAAGCGTGCTCAAGACGCGCATCATCGGTCAGGATGAGGCTGTCGAGGCCGTTGCCAAGGCCGTACGCCGCAGCCGTTCGCCCCTCAAGGACCCGCGTCGCCCCGGCGGCAGCTTTATCTTTCTGGGTCCCACCGGCACGGGCAAGACCGAGCTCGCCAAGACGCTCGCCGAGTACCTCTTTGGCAGCAAGGACGCGCTCATCAGCTTCGACATGTCCGAGTTCGGTAGCGAGTTCGAGGTCTCCAAGCTCATCGGTAGCCCTCCGGGCTACGTCGGTCACGACGAGGGCGGCCAGCTCACCAAGGCCGTTCGTCGCCACCCGTACTCGGTCGTGCTGTTCGACGAGATCGAGAAGGCGCACCCCGATATCTTCAACATCTTGCTGCAGGTGCTGGAGGAGGGCCGCCTGACCGATAGCCAGGGCAAGACAGTCGACTTCCGCAACACCGTGATCATCATGACGTCCAACGTGGGCGCTCGCGAGATTGCGCAGGATGCGAGCGTGGGCTTTGGTACCACCGGCGAGCAGGGCCTCACGTCGAGTGAGATCCGCGGCCGCGCGATGGGCGAGCTCAAGCGCCTGTTCCGCCCCGAGCTGCTCAACCGCATCGACGACATCGTGGTGTTCCAGAAGCTCTCGGGCGAGAATCTCACCAAGATCGCGCACCTGCTGGTGGACGACCTGCGTCAGCGTTTGATTGCCAACGGTATGAACATCAAGCTCACCGATGCGGCGTACGACAAGATCGTGGCCGAGGGCACCGACCTCACCAACGGTGCGCGTCCGCTGCGTCGTGCCATCCAAAAGCTCATCGAGGACCCGCTGTCCGAGGAGCTTCTGGCCGGCGAATGGGGCGAGGGCGATACCGTCCTGTGCGACGTGGCCGACGGCAAGTTTGTCTTTAGCCACGGCGCGGGCGAGATCCCGGCACCGCGTCCGGCGGGCACGCTCGGTGGCGATACCGCCCCGGCAGCACCGCACACTGGCAACGCCGCGCCCGTGAGCGGCGGCGTGACCTCGGGTCCCGGCGGCATGATGCAAGCCGGTTCCGGCGCACTGTAGGGCGTGGCGACAATTTGATACGCGCAATCGAGGCGCTCCGGAAAGGGCGCCTCGATTTGTAGAGCTGCGGAAGTTGTGACCGTTACGCTATACGGTCCACCGTTAGCCGATGATGCGAGGGCGCTCGGCGTTTTCGACTGGTTTATGCACGCAAAGTCTGGGAATATACAAGTCGCATGTCTTACTGTCTAACCAGTTGCGCCAAGGAGGCACCATGGACTACAAGATTACCGGCTACGAGCCCGCCCAGCTGTTCCATTTCTTTGAGGAGGTCAGCGCGATCCCCCGTGGGTCTGGCAACGAGAAGGGCATCAGCGATTTCCTGGTCGCGTTTGCCAAGGAGCGCGGTCTCGATGTGTATCAGGACGAGGTCTACAACGTCATCATTCGCAAGCCCGCATCTGCCGGCGCCGAGAATGCCCCGACCGTGATGCTACAGGGCCACATCGATATGGTGTGCGACAAGTTGGGCTCCGTTGAGCACGACTTTACGACCGATGGTATCGACCTGGTCGTCAAGGACGGCGTCCTCACCGCCAACGGCACCACCCTGGGCGCCGACAACGGTATCGCCGTCGCTCTGATGCTCACTGTTCTCGATGACGATTCGATCGTTCACCCTGCCCTCGAGTGCGTATTCACCACCGACGAGGAGACTGGCCTGGTCGGCGCCGAGACGCTCGACAAGTCCCAGATTAGCGCCCGCACCATGATTAACCTTGACTCCGAGGAAGAGGGCGTTGCCACCGTCAGCTGCGCCGGCGGTGTCGTCGTTACCTACACCTGCCCGATCGCGCGCGAGCACAAGACCGGTAGCACCCTCACGCTCGACATCTCCGGCCTGCTGGGCGGTCACTCCGGCAGCGATATCCACCTGGAGCGCGGCAACGGCAACCTCATCATGGCCCGCATCATCGACCGCCTGATGGTTGCCGGCGAGCCTGCCATCGTCAGCTTCAACGGCGGCACCAAGGACAACGCCATCAACCGTGAGTGCAAGGCTGTTCTGGTCTACGCCGACCACGCTGCCGCCGAGGCCGCGGCCCAGATCGCAAAGGGCATCATCGCCGACGTCACTGCCGAGCTCGAGGTCTTCGACCCCGGCTTTACCTGCACCGTCGAGATTGCCGACGACGCCGAGGTCGAGGCCATGGACCAGAAGTCCGCGCTTGCCCTCATCCGCGCCCTGCGTCTTGCCCCTAACGGCGTGATTCGCCGCAACGTCGCCACCGACGGCTCCGTCGAGGTTTCCTCCAACATCGGTGTGGTTGCCACCTCTGACGACCAGGTCAAGATCATGCTGTCCCCGCGCTCCTCGATCACCTCGCTGCAGAACGAGTTTAAGGACCGCCTGCAGACGCTGGCCGATGTCCTGGGCTTCGACGCCAAGTTCGAGTTCGAGTATCCCGGCTGGAGCTATGCCGAGCATTCGCCGGTCCGCGACGTCTTCGTCGAGAGCTATCGCGAGCTCTTTGGCTCCGAGCTGCGCATCGAGTCCATTCACGCCGGCCTTGAGTGCGGCCTGTTTGCCGAGGCCCTGCACGGCCTGGACGCCATCGCCGTGGGCCCGACGCTCTCCGATGTCCACACCCCGGACGAGAGCATGGAGCTCGCTTCTGCCGAGCGCTTCTACGAGCTGCTCATCGATGTCCTCAAGCGCCTCGCTGCGTAAAGGTCGCCTGTGAAGCCGCTCTAAAACGGCTGGCTATGAAAACGGCCGCCTGGCGTAATGCCGGGCGGCCGTTATTCGTTACAGCGCGAGGATCCCCAGATGCTCGAGCAAGATCTTAAGCCCGATGAGGATGAGCACGACGCCACCCACGATGGTGGCGGGTTTTTCGTAGCGCGCGCCAAAGGTGTGGCCGATCGCTACGCCGACGACGGAGAAGATAAACGTTGTGATGCCAATGAGCGATACGGCGGGAACGATGTCGACCGAAAGCGCGGCGAACGAGATGCCCACGGCCAGGGCGTCGATTGAGGTGGCGATGGCGAGGATCAGGTACTCGCCCAGTTCAATCTTCTCGGCATCCTTGCCGTCGCCTTCATCCTCGTCTTTGATAAAGGCTTCCCACAGCATTTTGCCGCCGATAAAGGCCAATAGGATAAAGGCGATCCAATGGTCGATGGGTCCGATGAAGCCCATGAATTGACTGCCGAGCGCCCATCCGATTACGGGCATGCCGGCCTGAAAGCCGCCAAAGAACAGGCCGAGCACCACGGCGACTTTAAAGTTGATCTTCTTCATGCCAAGGCCCTTGCAGATGGAAACGGCAAAGGCGTCCATCGAAAGGCCAACGGCGAGCAACACGAGCTCTGCGAGTCCCATAGTCTGGCTCCCTCTCTGCGGGCGGGCCCGCGTGTACCTCTTGGGGGAGTAACAAAAAAGACCCGTGGCGTACGCGTTGCGCGCACAGCCACGAGTCTCGTTCATTAAGGCAAGCCAGACCGCATCGGCCAGTGTGTTGACTTGCCGCGCCACCGGAGGCGAACCCGATCACGCGACTACTCCCTCATTTATGCGAATCCCGATGCTACCACATAAGCAGCTCATTTGGATTGGGGCTCTCAGCTGTGTTCGCTCATTCTGTAAGCATCGGATTTTGCGGGCGTCACAGGGGCAAACCGTGAGAAACTTATTGACGTTTATGGAGCGTATACGATGGGAGCGATGCCTTGGATAAGAACGAGCTGCAAAAGCGTATGGAACAGGCTATTCGCCTGACTGCCCCCGGCCAGCCGATCCGCACCGCCCTCGACATGATCATTGCCGGTCACCTGGGCGCCCTTATCTGCGTTGGCGACACCGAAAACGTGCTCGCTGCCGGTAACGACGGCTTCCCGCTCAACATTTCGTTTACCTCGAACCGTCTGTTCGAGCTCTCCAAGATGGACGGTGCCATCGTCATCGATGGCGACCTCACCCAGATCCTGCGCGCCAACTTCCACCTCAATCCCGATCCCTCGCTTGCCACGAGCGAGACGGGCATGCGTCACCGCACCGCCGCTCGCATGTCGGTGCTCACCGACGCCATCGTGATCTCGGTTTCGGCTCGTCGCGCCGTCGTCAACGTGTACGTCCACGGCAAGAGTTACGAGATCCAGCCCGTCACCACCATCATGAGCTCGGTCAACCAGCTCGTCGCCACGCTTCAGACCACCCGTCAGTCGCTCGACCGCTCCTTGCTGCGCCTGACGGCCCTTGAGCTCGACGACTACGTCACGCTCGCCGACATCACCGGCATCTTCTCGAGCTTCGAGATCATGCAGCAGGCAAAGACCGAGCTTAAGGATTGCATTGTCAAGCTGGGTAACCAGGGCAAGCTCGTGCAGATGCAGCTCGAGCAGCTCGCGGGCTCCAGCATGGATACCGAATACGACCTGATGATCCGCGACTACGCAAGCGATTCCTCTGAGGCCAACGCCGAGAAGATCCGCGCCGAGCTGAGCCGCATGACGCCTAAGGACCTGTCCGACCCACAGCATGTGGCGGCGGTTCTGGGTTACGACGACTTGGACGAGGACTCCGTCATGACACCGCTGGGCCTGCGCACGCTTTCGCGTGTGTCCGTCGTGCGCGACGGCGTGGCCGAGAAGATCGTCGACGAGTACGGCTCGTTGCAGGAGCTCATGGATGACATCAGCGAGGACCCGGAGCGCCTGGGCGACTTTGGCGTCAACAACCCTGCCATTCTTGCGGACTCGCTGTACCGCATGAAGGGCACCAAACAGGGGAACGCATAATGGCGCCCGTGTGCGCCGTGGTCGTTGCCGGTGGCAGCGGTCAGCGCTTTGGAAATCCCGGCGGCAAGCAGCTCGTCAATGTAGCAGGCCGTCCGCTTATGAGCTGGTCCATCCGCGCGTTCGATCGTAGCGACAAGGTCGGCCACATTGTGGTGGTGTGTCCTGCCGAGCGCCGTGCCGAGATGCGCCGCCTGGCCATCGACCCGTTTGACTATGACACGCCCATCAGTTTTGCCGATGCCGGCGATACCCGTCAGGATTCCACCCGTGCCGGCGTGCACGCGGTGCCGGCGGGCTTTGAATACGTCGCCATTCACGATGGCGCTCGTCCGCTCATCACGACCGAGGCCATCGATCATGCGATCGACGTGCTTGTGGGCGACCGCTCGCTCGACGGTGTCGTGTGCGGTCAGCCCGCGATCGACACGCTCAAGATCGTCGATGGCGACAACATCGTCGAGACGCCGCCGCGCGAGCTGTATTGGGCCGCGCAGACGCCGCAGATCTTTAGTGTCGACGCCATGAAGCGCGCCCATGCCGCGGCGATTGCCGAGGGCTTTATCGGTACCGATGATTCGTCGCTGGTCGAGCGCATGGGCGGACGCGTCCGCTGCGTCCAGAGCCCGCGCGACAACCTTAAGGTGACGGTGCCCGAGGACCTGCGTCCTGTAACCGCGATTCTGCTTGGCCGCATGGCTGAGGGAGAGGACCTTCCCCATGTTCAGTAACCTGCGCATTGGCCATGGCTACGACGTTCACCGTCTGGTGGAGGGGCGTCGATGTATCATCGGCGGGGTTGACATTCCCTACGAGCGCGGCCTGCTGGGCCACTCGGATGCCGATGTGCTCGCGCACGCCTTGGCCGACGCCATTCTGGGCGCCTGCCGCGGGGGAGACATCGGCAAGCTATTCCCCGACACCGATCCCGCCTATGAGGGCGCCGACTCGATGGTGCTGCTCGCTCGCGTGATGGACTATGCGCGCGAGCTGGGCTTCGAGTTTGTCGATGCCGATTGCACCATTGCCTGTCAGCAACCCAAGATCACCCCGCACCGCGATGCCATGCGCGCCAACCTTGCCCATGCCCTGGGCGTTGACGTCGAAAACGTGGGCGTCGCCGCCACTACGACCGAAAAGCTCGGTTGGGAAGGCCAGGGCGAGGGAATCGGCGCCTGGGCCGTCTGCCTGCTACAGAAAACCGTTAAGGAGTAACGAATGCGTATCTACAACAGCGCTACCCATAAAAAGGAAGAGTTCCAGCCCATCGAGTCCGGCAAGGTCCGCATGTACGTGTGCGGCCCCACGGTCTACGACAACATCCACATCGGCAATGCCCGCACGTTCATCAGCTTTGATGTGATTCGTCGCTGGCTCATCGCGAGCGGCTACGAGGTCACGTTCGCCCAGAACCTCACCGATGTCGATGACAAGATCATCAAGCGCGCAAACGAGCAGGGCCGTACGGCTGCCGAGGTCGCGACGGAGTTCTCCGATAAGTTCATCGGCGTCATGCGCGCCGCCAACGTGCTCGACCCGGATGTGCGTCCCCGCGCCACCAAGGAGATCGGCCCCATGATCGCCATGATCAAGACGCTTATCGAGCAGGGCCACGCTTACGCAGCCGATAACGGCGATGTGTACTTTGCCGTGCGCAGCGATCCCAACTATGGTCAGGTCTCGGGCCGCAACATCGACGACCTTATGGTTGGCGCGCGCATCGAGGAGAACGAGGACAAGAACGACCCGCTCGACTTTGCCCTGTGGAAGGCCGCCAAGCCCGGCGAGCCCAGCTGGCCGAGCCCCTGGGGCGAGGGCCGTCCCGGTTGGCACACCGAGTGCGCCGCCATGGTGCATCGCTACCTGGGCACTCCGATCGACATCCACGGCGGTGGCTCCGACCTTGCCTTCCCGCATCACGAGAACGAGTGCGCCCAGGCCACCTGCGCCTGGCACCAGGGCTTCTCCAACACCTGGATGCACACGGGCATGCTGCTGGTAGACGGCGAGAAGATGTCCAAGTCGCTCGGCAACTTCTTTACGCTGGCCGAGGTGCTCGAGCAGCACTCCGCTGCCGCCCTGCGCCTGCTGATGCTGCAGACGAGCTATCGCTCGCCGCTCGACTTCTCCTGGGAGCGCCTGGAGGGTGCCGAGAACTCGCTGACGCGTATCGCCGGTACGGTCGAGAACCTGCGTTGGGCCGCGAACCATGCGACGGCCGATGCCGATGAGGCAGCATCCGAGGCGTTTGCCGCCAAGGCCGCCGAGATCCGTGCCACCTTTAAGGAGTGCATGGACGACGACTTTAACACCGCTGGTGCCATGGGTGCCGTCTTTGGCTTTGTCACCGAGTGCAACCAGTACCTGGAGCAGGCGGGCGACGCTGCCGACAAGACCGCCGCGCTTGCCGCCGCCGACACGCTGGCCGAGCTGCTCGATACGTTTGGTGTTGAGCTTCCCGAGCCCAAGGTCGAGCTGCCGCTGGGTCTGCTGGGTGTTGCCGCCGGTCTGGTTGCCTATACGGGCGACGACGTGGACGAGGCAGCTTCCAAGATTCTCGAGGCCCGTGCCGAGGCCCGTGCTGCCAAGAACTGGGATCTGGCCGACGCCATCCGCGACCAGCTCAAGGACCTGGGCCTCACCATTGAGGATACCGCCGCCGGCACCCGTATCAAATCTCTCTAATCCCCGCGGGTTTCCCAAGCACCCGACCTTGCCGTTCAAACCGTCGCTCGCGTACTCAAGTACGCGTCGCTCCTCTTTCACGGCAATCTCGGGCACTTGGAAAACCCGTACCGACCGCTTGAGCTATTCGTCTTAAGCGGTCGCTTCTTTTGTCCTGTTTGAAAATTTTTTAAAGGAGGCCGTTTTATGGCCGACAATCGCAAGCGTGCACCGCGTGGAGGCAAGCAGGCTGCTTCTGGCTCGCGTCCGATTCGCCGCAACGACCGCGCTGTCACTCCCAAGGGCCAGCACGATCGCTCCCAGGCTCAGTCTGCGCGTCCGCAGCGCAACCGCGACAACGTTCAGGTCCCCAAGGGCGAGTTTATCGAAGGCCGCCGCGCTGCTGTCGAGGCGCTGCGTACCGGCTTTCCCGTCAAGTGCGCGCTCATCGCCGAGGGCGGGGAGCGCGATTCTGCTTTGTCTCGTCTGGTCGATGACCTCAGCGCTGCGGGCGTCCGCATTAAGTATGTGCCGCGCGCGCAGCTCGATGCGCTGTCGAGCCATGGCGCTCACCAGGGCATTGCGCTCGAGGTTGGCAACTTCCCCTATGCCGATGTCGTCGATATTCTCGACCGCGCAGGCGAGGGCCCGGCACTTGTCGTGGTGCTCGACCATGTGACTGACGACGGCAACTTTGGTGCCATCGTGCGCTCCGCCGAGGTTGTGGGCGCGGCCGGCGTCATCATCGCCAACAAGCGTGCCGCCGGCGTGACCGTGGGCAGCTACAAGACTTCAGCCGGCGCCGTCATGCATCTGCCTATCGCGCAGGTGCCCAACATCGCCCGTGCACTCGACGATCTTAAGGCCGCTGGCTTTTGGGTGGGCGGTGCCTCTGAGCACGCCGAAGGCAGTTGCTGGGATGCTCCCTTCGAGGGCCGCGTGGCGCTCGTCATGGGCTCCGAGGGCGACGGCATCTCGCGCCTGGTGCTCGAGAAATGCGACTTTTTGACCAAGCTTCCCCAGCGCGGCATGACCGAGAGCCTCAATGTTGCCCAGGCGACCACGGCGCTGTGCTTTGAGTGGCTGCGCCGCAACGCCGGCGAGCTCATGGGGGAGGAGTAGCGCATGTCCAAAAAGAACCGTGCCAAGTCCAAGGCCAAGCGCTTTGGCGAGGGCTCGGCCAAGCCGATTGTTTCGGCCGCGACCTATGGCGTGGGCGGCAATGCGTTTGCGCAGGCTATCGCCGATCCGGTCTCGACGGTGCACTCCAATAAGCCCGAGCTGCTGGTGGTCGACGGCTACAACGTGATCCACTGCACGCCGCGCTACGAAAAGCTCGTGTACGACCATTCCGACGATCCGTATTCCAGCGACGTTCACGATATGGCGCGCACTGCCCTCATCAACGACGTGGCGGCGTTTGCCCAGGGCCGCTACGAGGCCGTAATCGTGTTTGACGGCGCGGGCAATATCTCCAGCGAGCGCCCCAACCTGCCGGCTCGCGGCGTGCGCATCGAGTTTTCGCCGACGGGCGTCTCTGCCGATACCGTGGTGCAGAAGCTCTGCATCGAGGCGCGTGAGGAAGGCCGTGCATGCTCCGTGGTGTCGAGCGACGGAACGATCCAGGCCGTCGTCATGGGCAAGGGTGTCACGCGTATCTCGAGCCGCATGCTGGTGGACGAGATCAAGCAGATCGATAACGACGTTCACGAGGCAGAGGAAGCTCCGCAGATCAAGATGACCCTGGGTAGCCGCCTGAGCCCCGATGCCCTGGCCAAGCTCAAGGCCCTGCGCGGACGGTAGGGGAGTTGGCGGGGCAATGCTGCCTTGCTAACTCCATTCAGCGATGTCGATCATTCTTTCGAGGCGCCACGTTAACGCCTCTTTTAGATAAGGCAGTCTCGCTGCTAGGGCATCGTTTTTAGACAGAATCTCGATTGCCTCGTCGACAAAACCATCGAGTTTGCCCCCGTCAAACCAGCTCATATCCTCAACAAGCAACATTTGTTTCGCGGGACTTGAATGGAACTGCGCGCTGGCAAAACTGTGCTCTCCTGCCCTAAGCTCCTCTAGAGATATGTTGCACCAGAGCGATGAGCCCGAATCGAAGATGGGGGCTGGTCTGCAGGCCAGTGAGTTGACGTTTCGCACGAGGCCGAAGTTGCGCCAATGACGATCGTAGTTGGCGATGATGTCGTCGCACGCGATCATGCGGTCAAGGGCATCCTTGACGCCTGTCACCCCGAGCTCCTCGCAGTTTGCTACGTATCGCTCGTAGTCGGTTAGTCGTTCATCTGCGTTTGCGTGCTGGTTTACATAGAACGCAGGGACATACTCTTCTTCATCAGTTAAGAAGACATCGCATATGCTCAGGGCGGAAGTGCCCGTGCCCTCGAGTGAGTAAGGCACATAATCGCAGGCGTTTAGGATGCGACGGTGGAGCGCGGTCGCCACCAGCTCGTTATAAGGTTCCTGGTTCAGGTGCGCTCCTGCCTTATGCAGAATTCGACGCCCGCCCTCGCACGTCCAGTACTTTTGAAGATTGCCGTCCGACGTGTTATCGGGCTTTGCGGCAGCCGCTTTTCCCTCTGGGGCAAAGGGCGCAATGGACAGCGAGACGTCATCAAAGGCGTTATTGAAGAAGTTAATATCTTCCCACGCGAGACCGGAACCTTGGGGTCTAATCCAATACTGGTCGGATAGGGAGAGGCCAAGATTTCGCTGTACGAGTTCATCGGGAACATCGACTGCGGCTTCTGCAAGCAGGGAGGCTAGCCCAATGCGTGCGAGCGGAATACCGCGGCCGCGCCACCAGATGCGGAAGGAGTCGAGCGATATGGGGCTATTAGGGCCAAATACTCCAATAGGGGCGTGGGCGTAATCGATGTCGGCGCCGATGTGGGTAAAGTCTTTTCGCGATGTGCTGTAGACCAGCTGAGCGACTTCGTGCGTGCGGTTCATGAGGGTGAACGCGATCTCGTTCTTACCGTGGCCGCGGCGGGGACGTCCCCCTGTTTTGGTCACGGAGCGGAGTCGCGTGTCGACGCTGTCTTTGTCGATGAGCCATACACCAGAAGCCTTGCGGGCCTCAAGTGCTCCGTTTTTTATGAGCTCCTGCACCCTGCGCGGAGTGATGCCGAGCAGCTCGGCGGCTTCCTTGGTAGTAAGCATCGCGAAACCCTTCGTTAGAACGAATAGTTTTATATATAACAATTGTAATTAAAACTATTCGTTTTAGCGAATAGTTTTGAGATGTGGTCGGGTGAAGGGCCTGTTGCGCCCCGTCCTCATTTCCTTTATTCTTAACTGGCTTCGCGCGAAAGCGCCAAGTGTGCCAGTGTGGCGCAACGGTAGCGCAACTGATTTGTAATCAGTGGGTTGCAGGTTCGATTCCTGTCACTGGCTCCATGAGAGTTTCGGGCTCTGTTCCCCTGTGGGACAGGGCCCGTTTCTTTTTTTGTCGATAAGTCGGCGGGTTTGGCGCAACCTAGCTTCAGGTTTGTCTCGATCTGTAACAAGAAGGGGCGGAAAACCGTTCTTACTGTTACAGATCGAGATAAAGGCGGGAACGAACCCAGCCGTTAACCTTGGGCGTGGATTATCGGGCGTACGAGCGTGGAAAATCTCCCGCTTAGTGAATGAGCGTGGATAATCTGCCACTTTGGATTCGATGACGCGGCAAAGTGGGAGATTATCCACGCTCGATTTCAGACGGAAGAAAATCCATGCACGATTTTGCCTAGGAAGAGCAATCTTCTGTCCGGGAAGCCCCGATCTCGACCTATATATAGGTGCAAATGAGTCGTTATCGAAGCAATATTCTGCAGACTCACTCTACTACACCAAAGTGTTACCTCGGGAAACGTCACCTCAGTATCCAAAACCACCGTCCTTCATATCTAAACTCAACAAAACCGCAGGTCAAAGGTATATAGATACGCCCGGTACCGTGTATTTAGAGGTTTTCGTTGACAGCCCCCAAGGTTGCATCGTATTATCTTTTTCGTTCGCGGGGGCGGCGGTCCAAAAGACCAAAGGACCTGCGGATACTTGAACGATTGGGAGTTTGCCCGAGTGGTTAATGGGGACGGGCTGTAAACCCGTTGGCTCTGCCTACATAGGTTCGAATCCTATAGCTCCCACCCGTCAAGTGCCTGTATAGCTCAGTCGGTAGAGCACTTCGTTGGTAACGAAGAGGTCACCAGTTCAAGTCTGGTTGCAGGCTCCATCCGGCGGTGTAGCTCAGTTGGTTAGAGCACACGGTTCATACCCGTGGCGTCACTGGT